>NZ_AYXJ01000014.1:0-177845 GCF_000681415.1 Pandoraea sp. E26 | reverse complement strand
GGTGGGGTGGGGCGGGGCCGCTCGCGTCGTTCGACGCGCGACGGCCCCGCCCCGCGGCCCGCGTCAGCGCGTCGCGCTCACGGCCACCGGCGCCGCGCCGCGCTTCTGGCGCAGACGATAGCCGATGCCCAGCACGACCAGCCACACGGGAATCAGGTAGACCGAGACGCGCAGATCCGGGATCAGGTACATCACCACCAGGATGCCGCCGAGGAACGCCAGGCACACGTAGTTCGTGAGCGGATACCCGAGGCTCTTGAACGACGTCGTTTCACCGGCACGCGCCTTGGCGCGGCGGAACGCCAGGTGGATCACGCTGATCATCGCCCAGTTGATGATCAGCGCCGAAACGACCAGACCCATCAACAGTTCGAACGCCTTGCCCGGCATGAAATAGTTGATGACCACGCAAACGGCGGTGGCAGCGGCCGACACGCCGAGGGCTGCGAGCGGAATGCCACGGGCGTTGACCTTGAGCAGCGCGCGCGGTGCATTGCCCTGGCCGGCCAGGCCGTAGAGCATGCGGCTGTTGCAGTACACGCCGCTGTTGTACACGGACAGCGCGGCGGTGAGCACCACGGCGTTGAGCACGTTGGCCACGAAGTTGCTGTTGAGTTCATGGAAGATCAGCACGAACGGGCTGCCGCCGGTCACCACCTTCTCCCACGGGTAGAGCGAGAGCAGCACGCCGAGCGCGCCCACGTAGAAAATCAGAATGCGATAGATCACCTGGTTGGTCGCGCGCGGAATGGTGCGCGACGGATCGTCGGCTTCCGCGGCCGTGATGCCGACGAGTTCGAGTCCGCCGAAGGAGAACATGATGACGGCCATCGCCATGACGAGGCCCGACACGCCGTTCGGGAAGAAGCCGCCGTGTTGCCACAGGTTGGCCACGCTCGCCTCGGGACCGGCGTTGCCGGAGAAGAGCAGGTAGCCGCCGAAACCGATCATGCCGACGATGGCCGCGACCTTGATGATGGCGAACCAGAACTCCATCTCGCCATACGACTTCACGCTGGTGAGGTTGATGGCGTTGATGATGCCGAAGCACACGAGTGCCGAGACCCAGGTGGGAATGGCGGGCCACCAGTACTGGACGTAGATGCCGACCGCCGAGAGCTCGGCCATCGACACGAGCACATACAGCACCCAGTAGTTCCAGCCCGACACGAAGCCTGCGAATTGCCCGCAATACTTGTTGGCGAAGTAACTGAAGGAGCCGGCGACGGGCTCGTCGACGACCATTTCACCGAGCTGTCGCATGATGAAGAAGGCGACGACGCCGGCAATGGCATAGCCCAGCAGAACTGAGGGGCCGGCGGTCTTGATGGTTTGGGCGATGCCGAGAAAGAGGCCTGTGCCGATCGCGCCACCCAGCGCGATCAACTGGATGTGACGATTCTTCAGGCCGCGATGAAGCGAGCCTTCGTGTGCTGCGTTGGCGGACATGTCTGTTCCTTACCCTGACTTCGATACCTTGCGACGCGGTCCTCTGCTCTCGTGCTTTCGGCACGAACCGGGACCGTTGAGCCGCCACGGTACGGCGCTCGTGACGCCGATGCCGTGTCCTTTGGGACCCTTCTGCGAGAGAGGGTCATGCGCCCGGCAGCCCGCGGGCCGCCGAGTGTCTCCCCTGGACTCAGACCTTGAGCGTGCCCCGCTCGATCTGGTCGCGTTCGAGCGATTCGAACAGGGCCTTGAAGTTGCCTTCGCCGAAGCCGTCGTCGCCTTCGCGCTGGATGAACTCGAAGAATACGGGGCCGAGCAGCGTCTTCGAGAAGATCTGCAGCAGCAGGCGTGGCTTGCCGCCCTCGGTCGTGCCGTCGAGCAGGATGCCGCGCGACTTCAGTTCGCCCACGGGCTGCCCGTGGCCCGGCAGGCGGGTCTCGAGCGCATCGTAGTAGAAGTCGTTCGGGGCCGTCATGAGATCGACACCCGCCATTTGCAGGTTGTCGATGACCTGGATCAGGTTGTCCGTGAGGAAGGCGATGTGCTGAATGCCCTCGCCATTGAAGGCCATCAGGAATTCTTCGATCTGGCCGCTGCCCTTGGCCGATTCCTCGTTCAGGGGAATGCGGATTTTACCATCGGGCGCAGTCATCGCCTTGGACGTGAGGCCCGTGTATTCGCCCGAGATGTCGAAATAGCGAATCTCGCGGAAGTTGAACAGCCTCTCGTAGAAGTTGGCCCAGTAGGCCATGCGGCCGCGGTAGACGTTGTGCGTCAGATGGTCGATCAGCTTCAGGCCGTGGCCGACCGGATGGCGGTCGACGCCTTCGATGAATTCGAAGTCGATGTCATAGATCGACTTGCCTTCCTCGAAGCGGTCGATCAGGTACAGCGGCGCGCCGCCGATGCCCTTGATGGCCGGCAGGCGCAACTCCATCGGCCCGGTCTCGATCTCGACCGGCTGGGCGCCGAGCGCCAGCGCGCGGGCGTAGGCCTTGTGCGAATCCTTCACGCGAAAGGCCATCCCGCAGGCACTCGGGCCATGCTCGGCGGCGAAGTAGGCCGCTTCGCTCTTCGGCTCGCGGTTCACGATGAAGTTGATGTCGCCCTGACGGTACAGCACGACGTCTTTCGAGCGATGGCGCGCCACCAGCGTGAAGCCCATCTGCTCGAAAATCGGTTCGAGAACATTCGGCGTGGGCGAGGCGAATTCCACGAATTCGAAGCCCATCAGTTGCATCGGGTTGTCAAAGAGGTCGGCCATGTTCGTCTCGGCGAGGTGAGGTGATTTGTGAGGTGGCGGACTCGACGAATCCGGCGAATCCGGTACAGCAGGTCAATCCGGCGCATCCGTTGGACGCCTGCACTGGAAGGTGGTTGTCACGCATCGGAGACGCCGGCGCTTTTGGGAATGCAACAAAATTGTGGTTTGCTGACCGTTGGGTCGGGAAATCGACCACTGCCGGTTCCATCCGCCGGAATCCTTGCGATGACAAGCATTTCGCGTGCATTTACGATACTTTCCGGCGGTCAGTGTAAGTGCGGTGACGCAAAATAGGATTTCGTAACAACGGTAGGGAAACCCTAATTTGTGCATTAAAATTTCTTCACGTAGATTATCTTGGAAATTAAAGTGCATAACATCGAGATTGATCGGATTGACGTACGCTTGTTGGGGATTTTGCAGTCCAATGGCCGAATTTCGAATCTGGAACTGGCCGAGGCGATCAAGCTCTCTCCGGCGCAGACACTGCGGCGCCATCGCCGGCTCGAAGAGATGGGCGTGATCAAGGGCTACGACACGCGTCTGGACGCCCAGCGCCTGGGGTTCAGCGTGGTGGCGTTCGTCCACGTGACGATGGAGCGGGGGCACATCCGTGATCTGTCGAACTTCAAGGGGCTGGTTGCCGAACTCGCACAGATTCAGGAGTGTTTCTCCGTGACGGGCGATATCGATTACGTGCTCAAGGTCGTCGCACGCGATCTGAAGGCGCTTTCCGAATTTCTGCTCGACACGCTCATGCGCATTCCGGGCGTGAGCGCCGTCAAGTCGAGCGTCTGCCTCGACGAGATCAAATGCACATCCGCGGTGCCCCTGACGGGCTGATGGCGCGCCGTTCGTCCCTTGGTGGCGCTGCCATGCTGGGAACCACTTCGACCGGCGCCAGGAATATCGCGGGATGACACTTCATGGTTGACAGTGTCGGAAAATCTGTGCTCTCATGTAAAGCATGATCACCGCGCAATTCCCCCTCTCGCTACGACTACTAGCCCGCTCCACAGGGCTTGGTCCGTTGCTGCGCGCGTGCATCGTCTGAATTCCTCACTGAAGCACCGCTGATTTTCCCCAGTTACGCCGACCTGAGCCCCGGTTCATTCAACCGGAGGTCGTAGCTTATCTGCACCTGCATGCGTCGTCCGGTTGTCACTTTTTGCCGACCATCGAGACAACGCCATGCTGAAGAATCCCGCCACGAAGTACCGTCCCTTCACTCCGGTCAACATGCCGGACCGACAGTGGCCGAGCCGCACCATCACGCGAGCGCCGATCTGGATGAGCACCGACCTGCGCGACGGCAACCAGGCCTTGTTCGAGCCGATGGACGCCCAGCGCAAGATGCGCATGTTCAAGACGCTCGTGGCCATCGGTTTCAAGGAAATCGAAGTCGCATTCCCCTCGGCGTCGGATACCGATTTCAATTTCGTGCGCGAACTGATCGAAGGCGGTCATATTCCCGACGACGTCACCATCGAAGTGCTCACCCAGGCGCGCGACGATCTCATCGAACGTACGTTCGCTGCCCTCAAGGGCGCCCCGCGCGCCATCGTTCACCTCTACAACGCCACGGCGCCGGAATTCCGTCGCATCGTCTTCAATCTCGACCAGCCGGGCGTGAAGGCACTCGCCGTGTCCGCCGCCAGGACGATCAAGCGCTGCGCCGACGCCGCGCCCGAAACGCAGTGGACGCTGCAGTACAGTCCGGAGACATTTACCGGCACGGAACTCGAGTTTGCGAAGGACGTTTGCGACGCCGTGTTCGACGTCTGGCAGCCGACCCCCGAGCGCAAGTGCATCGTGAACCTGCCCGCCACGGTGGAGATCGGCACGCCGAACTATTACGCCGACCAGATCGAGTGGATGCACCGCAACCTCGCACGTCGCGATTCGCTGATTCTGTCCGTGCACCCGCACAACGATCGCGGCACGGCGGTGGCGGCCGCCGAACTCGCCGTGATGGCAGGCGCAGATCGTATCGAAGGCTGCCTCTTCGGTAACGGCGAGCGTACCGGTAACGTCGATCTCGTCACCCTGGCGCTGAACCTCTATACACAAGGCGTGGACCCGGGCCTGGACTTCTCGAACATCAACGACATTGCCCGCACGTCGGAAGAATGCACGCAGTTGCCGGTGCATCCGCGGCATCCGTACGTCGGCGACCTGGTGTTCACCGCGTTCTCCGGCTCGCACCAGGATGCCATCAAGAAGGGCCTTGCCGCGCAAAAGGCCGACGCGATCTGGGAGGTGCCGTATCTGCCGATCGACCCGAGCGATCTCGGCCGCACCTACGACTCGATCATTCGCGTGAACAGCCAGTCGGGCAAGGGCGGCATTGCGTACCTGCTCGAGCAGGCCTACGGCGTGCAAATGCCGCGCCGTCTGCAAGTCGACTTCAGCTCGGCCGTACAGCGCTACACCGACGAGACCGGCGCCGAAGTCACCGCTTCGCAGATCTGGCAACTGTTCCAGAAGGAATACGTGAGCGCGGCCGAGCCGGTCGCCTACATCGGTCACACCCTTTCGGAGCGCGATGGGCGCCAGCATATCGCCGTGACGGTCGACATCCATGGCCAGCGCACGACGGTGTCGGGTGCGGGCAATGGTCCGCTCGACGCGCTGATGAATGCGATGCGCACGCCGGTGCGCGTGCAGCACTACGAGGAGCGCGCGCTCACTCAAGGCGCGGATGCGCGCGCCATCGCCATCGCCGAAATGGCGGGCGAGGCGATTGTGGGCAGTGCGTTCGGTGTCGGGATCGACGCGAACCTGACCACGGCGTCGATCCGCGCGGTCATCAGCGGCATCAACCGCGCCTATGCCCGCAGCGATGCGCAGGCGCAGGCCGGATTCTTCGGTGGTGTGATGCGCGACGTCGCCAAGGCGGTCTGAGCGCCGGAAGCTTCAGAGCAGGAGAGTGCAGGAGACATTGGGCAGACGAGTCCCGCGCCGCACCGATCGTGCGGGCGGGACCTCGGGTGCGGCAGGGTGGGACTTATCCGGTTCCACATGCGCGCCCGGCCCGAAGACATCGGCGGGGAATACGGGCGTACGGGGCGTACGAACGTACGCGCGTTACACCGCTTCGATGGCGATAGCGATGCCTTGGCCGACCCCAATGCACATCGTACACAGCGCGAAGCGGCCACCGGAACGCTTGAGCTGATACATCGCCGTCGTGACCAGACGTGCGCCGCTCATGCCGAGCGGATGGCCCAGCGCAATGGCGCCGCCGTTCGGATTGACGCGCAGGTCGTCGTCGGCCACGCCGAGCTGTCGCAGCACGGCAAGGCCCTGGCTCGCGAATGCCTCGTTGAGTTCGATGACGTCGAACTGATCGAGCGACATACCGAGCCGCGCGAGCAGTTTTTGTGTTGCGGGAGCCGGACCGATGCCCATGATGCGCGGTGCCACGCCTGCCGTCGCCATGCCCAGGATCCGGGCGCGCGGCGTCAGGCCGAAGCGCGCCGCGCTCGCCTCGTCTGCCAACAGCAGTGCGCAGGCGCCGTCGTTGACGCCAGAAGCGTTGCCGGCGGTCACGGTCCCATCAGGGCGTACCACGCCCTTGAGTCTGGCAAGCGCTTCCATGCTCGTGGCGCGCGGGTGTTCGTCGCGATCAACGATGATCGCCTCGCCCTTTTTCTGGGCGATGGACACCGGCGTGATTTCCTCGGCCAGCGTGCCGTTCGCTTGCGCGCGCGCCGCCTTTTCCTGCGAGCGCACGGCGAAGCGGTCCTGATCCTCGCGACTGATGCCGAACTCGGTCGCCACGTTCTCGCCCGTCTCGGGCATCGAATCCACGCCGTACTGCGCCTTCATGAGCGAATTGACGAAACGCCACCCGATGGTCGTGTCGTAGATTTCCGCCTGGCGCGAAAACGCGCTTGCCGCCTTGCCCATCACGAACGGGGCGCGGCTCATGCTCTCCACGCCGCCGGCGATCATCAGTCCGGCTTCGCCCGCCTTGATGGCGCGCGCCGCGGTGCCGATGGCATCCATGCCCGAGCCGCAGAGGCGGTTGAGGGTGGCGCCCGGCACGTCCTGCGGCAATCCCGCGAGCAGCGACGACATGCGCGCCACGTTGCGGTTGTCTTCGCCGGCCTGATTGGCGCAGCCGAAGATCACGTCGTCGATCCGCGTCCAGTCCACGTTCGCATTGCGCGCCATGAGCGCCTTCAGGGGAATGGCGCCGAGGTCGTCGGCACGTACGGAAGACAGCGCGCCGCCGTAGCGGCCGATCGGGGTGCGAATCGCGTCGCAGATAAAGACTTCACTCATGCTGGAACCTCATCGGATGGAAAATCGCCGGGTCGCATCGAAAGGATGGCCCGGCGAGGGTGTCGTGAGAAGTATCAGGCAACGGCCGGCGAGGGCAGCAGCGTCACACCGGTGATTCGCTGCAGCTCGTCGAAGGAGAGGCCCTCGACCATGTCGATGACGCGCAGGCCTTCGGGTGTCACGTCGATCACGGCGAGATCGGTATAGATGCGCGTGACGCAGCCCACCCCCGTGAGCGGATACGTGCACTGCTCGACGATCTTGCTCTCGCCCTGCTTCGTCTGGTGCTCCATCATGACGAACACCTGTTTGGCGCCGCTTGCGAGATCCATCGCACCGCCCACGGCGGGTATCGCATCGGGCGCGCCCGTATGCCAGTTGGCGAGATCGCCGGTCTTCGAGACCTGGAACGCACCCAGCACGCAGAAGTCGAGGTGTCCGCCTCGCATCATCGCGAACGAGTCCGCGTGGTGGAAGAACGCGCCGCCCGGCTTGAGCGTGACGGGTTGCTTGCCGGCGTTGATGAGGTCCTCGTCCTCTTCGCCCTTGGCCGGGGCGGGGCCCATGCCGATCACGCCGTTCTCGCTCTGGAGAATGATCTCCTTCTCAGCGGGCAGGTGGTTGGCGACGGCCGTCGGCAAGCCGATGCCGAGGTTCACGTAGGCGCCGTCGGGGATGTCCTGGGCGACGCGGGCGGCCATCTGGTCGCGGGTCAGTCGGTTCATGTCTTGCTCCGGTTCAGATGGGGATCAGGCGCGCGCGGCCGGCGGCACCGCCACCACGCGCTGCACGAAGATGCCGGGCGTCACCACGGCCTCCGGATCGAGCTCGCCGAGCTCGACGACTTCGCTCACCTGAACGATGGCGCATTTGGCCGCCGTGGCCATGATCGGGCCGAAATTGCGGGCGGTCTTGCGATACACGAGGTTGCCCCAGCGGTCGCCCTTGAGTGCCTTGATCAACGCGAAGTCGGCGTGAATCGGCAGCTCGAAAACATACGGCTTGCCGTCGATCACGCGCGTTTCCTTGCCTTCGGCGAGCAGCGTGCCGTAGCCGGTTGGCGTGAAGAAGCCGCCGATGCCGGCGCCCGCCGCGCGAATGCGCTCGGCCAGATTGCCTTGCGGCACCAGCTCGAGCTCGATCTTGCCTGCGCGATACAGCGCGTCGAAGACCTGCGAATCGGTCTGGCGCGGAAACGAGCAGATGATCTTGCGTACGCGTCCGGCCTTGAGCAGCGCGGCAAGACCGGTCTCGCCGTTGCCGGCGTTGTTGTTGACGATGGTCAGGTCGCGAGCGCCCTGTTCGATCAGCGCGTCGATGAGCGCCGAGGGCATGCCGGCATTGCCGAAGCCGCCAATCATGATCGTGGCGCCGTCGTGGACGTCGGCAACCGCGCTGGCGAGCGAGTCGTAAATCTTGTTGATCACACGTGCCTCCTGGGCAGTTCCATGGCCCGGCGGGTGAGGTTCGCGATACGCGTGATGCGCGCATCTTTCGCGTCGTTCGCGATGTGCCTCTTTCGCCCCGGCCCCGGTGGGGTGTCGCCCGACACGAACGTCTTGTCAGGCGGCATCGTCTGGGTCACAATGTTCTTATAGCGAACAAATATTCGCTATAAGAACAGCGTAAGCCTTCCATTGTCGGGCGTCAAGCGAGGGGATGCCCGGCGGGCCGACCCGAGGGCGTGTGCTGTACGGTAGAACCGGCGGCGCAAATCCATTACGCTTGCCGTTCACCGCCCGCCAGCCTTTCCAAACGGACTCCAGCATCTCCCATGACCTTTGTGCCGAACGACGCTCCCGAACCGACCGACAAGAAGCCCGGCGACTCCTACGTGCAGTCGTTCGCGCGCGGGCTGGCGGTGGTCAAGGCGTTCAATGCCGCGCGCCCGGCGCAAACGCTCTCGGAAGTCGCGCAGGCGTCGGGGCTCACGCGCGCGGGCGCGCGCCGCATTCTGCTCACGCTCGAAGCGCTCGGCTACGTGCGAAGCGAGGGTCGTCTGTTCCGCCTTACGCCTCGGATTCTCGACCTGGGGTTCTCCTATCTGACGTCGATGCCGCTGTGGAATCTGGCCGAGCCGTTCATGGAGGCGCTTGTCCAGCAGGTGCAGGAGAGCAGCTCGGCCTCGGTGCTCGACGGCGACGACATCGTCTACGTGCTTCGCGTGCCGGTGCGCAAGGTGATGTCGATCAACCTGTCGATCGGCAGCCGTCTGCCGGCCTGGTGCACGTCGATGGGACGCGTCATGCTCTCGGCGTTGCCGGACGACGAACTCGAGGCCGCCTTGCGGCGTGCCGACATTCGTGCGCACACGCGCCGCACGGTGACGGACATCGATGCATTGCGTGAACGGATTCTCGCCGTGCGTGCGCAAGGGTGGGCGTTGGTCGACCAGGAACTGGAGGAGGGGTTGATCTCGATTGCCGCACCGATTCGCAACCGGGCGGGTCAGGTGATTGCGGCGATGAATGTGAGCGGTCAGGCCAACCGGACGTCGGCGGCGGAGATGGAGAAGAAGTTTCTCGCGCCGTTGCAGCAGGCCGCGCAAAAGATCTCGCAGATGGTGGTCGTGTAACGCATTTTCCTGCGCTCGCGCGTCGCGCCGAGGCAGGAAAAACAACGGGGCGCCCGATGTCGGGGCGCCCCGTTTGACATGCGCGGGTGCGACGGCGCTCGCGCCGCGTGCGCGGCGTCGTCAGGCGGCTGGATTGGCGGCGCTGCCCAGCGCGCCCGCACGTGCCAGTCGGATGGCGGAGATCAGCGTCTCCTGGTCGCCGATCTGGTTGGCGAGCAGCAGAATCAGTTGCGCGTTGGCGGCCTGGCTCTGCGCGTCGTCGAGATCGCGATGCATGTCGATCAGGGCTTCATAGAAGTCGTCGGGATGCGTGAGGCGCGGTTGGGTATCGAGGGCCATGAATCTCTCCTTGCTGCGAATACGGTGTGATCTGAACGATGGCAAGCGCTGACCGAAGGCGCGGCATCAGGCCGCGCATTGCATTGGCGCGAGCTCCGGGGCCGTACGGCCGATGGCGCGTTCGCGCGCGGCGGCGATCGCTGCGGCGTCGACATTGCGCCAACGGGCGCACACATGCTGGTCCGGGCGAATCAGGTAGACCGTACCGGGCGCCGCATCGTAGCGCTGGGCGGCCAGCCCCTGGGCGTCGTGCCAGACACTGTATTCGTCGTGCGTGTCCTCGGCGGCTTCGGCGTCGGGCGTGACGAATACCGGCACGACCGGCACGCTGTCGCGGGCGAGCGCGTCCAACGCGGCGAGGGCGGACGCGTCGAGCGATGACGGCGCACCGAACACGAGCGCGACGAAGCGCCCGCCCAGGCGCGGCAGCAGCCAGCCGTCCCGCCCCTGACGCGAGAGCGGTGCATCGACGCAGGCCGTGCCCGGCACCATGCGTGCGGCGAACGCATCGCATTCGGCGGTGTTGAGCGTGGAGTCGTGCAACACGGCGGGCACCGACAGGCGACCGCTGTTGACCAACTGGCGCGCGAAGGCGTGATCGCGAGCGAGCGTGAGCACGGCGTCGCGGAATACCCGGGACACGGGACTCTTCGGTGTGATGAAATCGGTGGAGCGCGTCGAATTGCGAATGTTCTCGTCGGCCGCGTATTCCCGCTCGCGCGCGTAAGTGTCGAGCAGGGCATCGGGCGCGTGGCCGGCGAGCACCAGGGCGAGCTTCCATGCGAGATTCTCGGCATCCTGCACACCGCTGTTCGCGCCGCGCGCACCGAACGGCGACACCCCGTGCGCCGAGTCGCCGGCAAACAGCACATGGCCGTGACGGAAGTCGTCCATGCGCAGGCACGAGAACGTGTACACGCTGACCCACTCGAGCGTGAACTTGGCGTTCGGGCCGAGCAGCGCCTGCACGCGCGGGATCACCCGCTCGGGGGCCTTTTCCGCGACGGGATCGGCGTCCCAACCCAGTTGGAAGTCGATGCGCCAGACGTCGTCCGGCTGGCGATGCAGCAACACCGATTGATTCGGATGGAACGGCGGATCGAACCAGAACCAGCGCTCGGTCGGGAAGTCGGCCGTCATCTTCACGTCGGCGATGAGGAAGCGGTCCTTGAACGTGCGGCCGTGGCTGTCCACGCCGATGAGCTTGCGCACGGGACTGCGCGAGCCGTCGGCGGCGACCACGTAGCGCGCCGTCGTCCGGTATTCGCCGTCGGGCGTCTCGACCGTGAGCGTCACGCGCGCGTCAGGCGTGCCCGGCGTGCCTTGCTGCTCGAGACCGACGACCTTGTTCTTCCAGCGAATCTCGATGTTGGGCAACTCGCGCGCGCGATCGAACAGGTAACCCTCCACGTAATACTGCTGAAGGTTGATGAAGGCGGGACGATGGTGGCCGGCCTCGGGCAGCAGATCGAAGTTGTAGACCTCCTGATCGCGCAGGAACACACGACCGACGTTCCAGCGCACGCCCTTTTGCACCATGCGCTCGCCGCAGCCCAGACGATCGAAGATGTCGAGCGTGCGCTTGGCGAAACAGATGGCGCGCGAGCCGGTGGACAGCGTGCAGTCGTCGTCGAGGACGACCACGGACACGCCCTGCTGCGCGAGGTCGATGGCGGTGGCCAGCCCGATCGGGCCTGCGCCGACCACGATGACCGGATGCGTGACCTGCGCGCCGCTATTGCTCTGTTCCGCGCACGGGCGATAGTCGAACGTCAGGCGCTGGTAATCGATGCTGCTCATGCAATGTCTCCATCGTCGACACCGCGCCGGCGCTCGGGCGCCGGCGGGTTCCGTTTATTGTTATTGCGATTTGCAACGGGTGCCGCAATGACTGCCGCACCCGGGAACGACGTGTCGCGCTCAGTCCTGCAGCGCGGCCCACATTTCCTTGTCGCGCTGCGCCGTCCAGATGCGCGGGTGCGTAATGCCGCTGGCCTCGTCGAACGCGCGCGTCACGTCGAACGGCAGGCAGTGTTCGTAAATGAACACGTGGCCAAACTTCGGATCCATCTGGCTGCGCGTGAGTGCCATGGCGCCCTTCAGGTCGAGCTTCTGTTCGACGGCCTGTTTGCCCGCTTCGAACAGCGTCGTCACGAAGTCCTTGGTGTAGGCGAGGCCCTTGGCGACTTCGTCCGGCGTGGTCAGGGCGGGGCCGCGTCCGGGCACGAGCTTCTCCGCGCCCAGGGCCGCGAGCGCATCGAGCGTGGCAGGCCATTCGGCGAGCTGCGCGTCGCCGGTGTAGCAGGCGGCGTCGTACTCGACGAGGTCGCCCGAGAACAGCACTTTCTGCGACGGCAGCCACACCACGGTATCGCCCTTCGTGTGACCCGAGCCGAGGTGCGCGATCTTCACTTCGAGCTTGCCGAGGAACAGCGTGATTTCCTTGTCGAAGACGAGCGTCGGCCACGTGAGGCCGGGCACCGTTTCCACGCCGGCGAACAGACGCGGGAAGCGCTCGATCTCCGACTTCATGTCGGCCTCGCCGCGCTCGACGATCATCTCGTAGGTGCCGCGGCTCGCGATGATCTGCTGGGCGCCTTCGGCGAAGTAGGCGGACGCACCCAGCACGCGCACGGCGTGGTAGTGCGAGAGCACCACATACTTGATCGGCTTGTCGGTAATCGTGCGGATCTTCGCGATCAGGTCTTGCGCCATGGCCGGCGTAGCCGTGGTGTCGACAATCATCACACCGTCGTCGCCGATGATGACGCCGGAGTTCGGATCGCCCTCGGCGGTGTAGGCCCAGGCGTTTTCCGACAATTGGGTGAACGTGACCTTCTTGGCTTCCAGGTCGGCTTGCGAGGCGAATGCTTTGGCCATGCTTGTCTCTCTCTTTATCTCGTCTGCGGGGAAGGATGCTGCGGATGAAGGCATCTTACGAAACGCCTTAATTATTTGTCAATGACAAATCTTATTGTTATTTGCTAATGTTGCGACGGGATTGATCGACGCGTGTTTTGTGCGGGTCGAGGTGCCGGGTTTACCCTGCGGCAATACCGGGTTGGCGCAACCGGCGCGACGCCGACATGTTTAGAATCTAGGCCATTTTCATTGGGGAGCCTGTCTCCCGAAATCGCATGAACCGAATTCCGAAGGACGGCGCTGCCGACGTGGGTGGCCAACCGGGCCGGGCCTCGCGCGGCGTGCAGAGCGTGGATGTCGCCGCGCGTGTGCTCCAGGCGATGGCGCAGGCGCGCCGGCCGCTTGGGCCGGGGGACCTGGCCGCGCTCGCGGGACTGCCACCCGCCCAGGCGCATCCGTATCTGGTGAGTCTGACGCGGCTGGGCCTGCTCAAGCGCGACCCGATGTCGGGGGACTACGCGCCGGGCCCCATGACGTTGCGTCTTGCACTGCTGCATCTCGAAAACGATCCGGCATATCGGGCGGCAGTGCCGCGCGTCGTCGCGCTGGCGCGCGAGACCGGCTTCTGCGTGGCGATCTGCGCGCCGGCGCCGCAAGGCCCGCTCGTGGTTCATTTCGAGCGGGCGGCATTCCCGTTGCATGTGAACCTGCATGTGGGGTCGGTGATGTCGCTCACGACCACGTCGACCGGGCGCGCGTTCTGTGCCTTCACCCCCGACGCGCAATGGCCGCGGGCCTGGCGCGAACAGATGCCGGCTGTTGCCGACGAGCGTGCGCGATTCGACGCGTTGCTCGATGAAACGCGCAGGCACGGGATGGCGCGCAGCGTGAACACGCCGAGCCCGTCGGTGAGCAGTCTGTGCGCGCCGGTGTTCGATGCGAGCGGGCGCCTGCGCCTTGGGCTCACCGCCATCGGCCCGACGGCGGCGCTCGACGTGGCTTGGGAGGGCGAGGCCGCTACCGCGTTGCGAGCGACGGCGAGCGGCATCGCCGCGCAGGTGAATGCGGACGAAGGCCGCGGCAGGGAAGGAGAGCACGCATGAGCGCGACGCGACATCGCACCGAAGACGCGACGGCAGCCGGGATGATGCCGGACGACGCGGGCACCACGGCCAGGCCGCAGCGCGGCATACAGGCGCTCGAGAGTACCGGCGCATTGCTCGAGGCGCTGGTGAGCGCGGGGCGCTCGCTGCCATTGAACGCACTTGCGCGCGAAGCGGGCATGGCGCCGGCAAAGGCCCATCCCCACCTTGTGAGTCTCCAGCGCGCGGGCCTGCTCGCGCGCGACGCGAACGGCAATTTCGAGGCGGGTGTCCTCGGCCTGGAGCTTGGGCTGATGGCGCTGCAACGGCTTTCCCCGACGGGAGAGGCGGAGCCGGAAATCCTCGCGCTCGCGCAGGCGACCGGCCTCTCGGCGGCGATGTCGGTACTCGGCCCCGTGGGACCGACCGTGGTCCGCCTGGAGGAGGCGATGCGACCGCAGCACGTGAGTTTGCGCATCGGCACGGTGCTTTCGCTGGTGAACACCGCGATTGGACGCACGTTCGCCGCTTTCCTGCCCGAGGCGGTGCTGGACGGCATGCTCGCGCAGGAACCCGTGCGAATGGCTGGCATGGGGGCGGAAGGGCGCGCATCGACGCCGCCTTCGGACTATGCCGCCCGCCTTCGAACGATTCGCGAGCAGCAGTTCGACACGGCGCTGAGCAATCCCGTGCCCGGTATCGATACGGTGGCCGTGCCGGTGTTCGACCATACGGGGGAAGTCACGCTGGTGCTGGCGCTCATGGGGTCGGCGGGCAGCTTTGATACGGCGTCCGACGCCGCACCCGCGCAGGCGCTCGTGGCCGCGGCACACCGATTGTCGTGGCGCTTCGGCGCGATCGGTCGCGCACCGACGGCTGCCTCGCAAGCCGCATAAGTCGCATATGCCGCATAAGCTGCATGAGCTGCATGAGCTGCATGAGCTGCGCGATTACGGGCGTATCCGGGGCCGTGCACGCATGGACTCGCCGGTGCGCGCCGCGCGATGCGTTAGCGCCCTGGCGGCGCCTCGTCTTGGGGATGTCGGACGCGCACGGTAAGATGGATGTCGATGCCGTCTCCCGGCGTCTCCCGGCGTCTCCCGGCGTCCCCCGCCGTCTCCGTCACCCCGACCTGCCCATGACATTTGCCATGCTCCGCGTGATGACCTGTAGAACCGTTCGCTCCCGCATCGCCGCGCTCGCCATGCGAGCGTGCCTGACGCCTCTGTTGCCCGCGCAACACATTCGACCTGGGCGACGCGGCATGCGATGGCGGGCTTGCGCGGCGACGCTTGCCGTGGCCGGCGTACTGAGTGCTTGCACGACGGCCACGCCGCCCGCGCCGGGCGCGGCGAAGCCGCCGGAGTCGGCCGCGCGCATCGACGGCATGCCCGCCGACTGGACCCTGGTCTCGACGGTGATCGTGAGCCGGCACGGCGTGCGCTCGCCAACGCACGCGCATCCTCCGCTGGACAAACTGACGCCTGATGCCTGGCCGGGCTGGCCCGTGCCTGCCGGCTACCTGACGGCGCGCGGTGGCTCGCTGGCCGAGCGCATGGGTCGCTACTATGGCGACTGGTTGCGCGCACGTCGTGTGTTGCCCGACAACGCTTGCCCCGCACCGGGCACGGTGTACGGATGGGCGGACATCGACCAGCGCACGCGCGAGACGGGCAACGCGCTGCTGCAGGGCATGGCGCCGGGATGCGAGATGCGTACGGCGCACCAGGCGGATCTCACGACCTATGACGCGGTCTTCTCGCCGATGGCCGCGGGCGATTGCCCGCTGGATCCGGGGGCGGCGCGCGGCGCGATCGAGGCGCGGCTCGCACCCGACGGCGTTTCCGGGCTCAACAAGCGCTATGCCGCGACGCTCGCCCGCATGAGCGAAGTGCTCGACTACGGACGGAGTCCGGCGTGCGGTGCGCAAGGCGGATGCAAGCTCGAAGACGAGCCGACCCGGCTGCGCGTGGAGGGCGACGGCAGCGGCGTGACGCTGCGCGGCGCGCTGGGCAGTGCCGCGACGGCCGCGGAAGTCTTCCTGCTGCAATATGGGGAGGGCTTGCCCGACAACGACGTGGCGTGGGGACGGATTCGCGACGAAAAGGACTGGGCGCTCCTGCTTGAAGCCCGCAATGCACGACGGGACCTGCTCAATCGCACGCCTTATCTCGCGGCGACCAACGGCACGCCGTTGCTTGCCGTGGTACTCGACGCCCTGACGCGCGCCGAGCAGCAAACGGGGGCGCCGCCGCCCGCGCCGGTCCGTGGACCGGTGTTGCCGGTGGGCAATCGCGTCTACGTGCTCACCGGTCATGACACGAACGTCGCCAATCTGGCTGGCATGCTCAAGCTCGACTGGCAGTTGCCCGATCAGCCCGACAACACGCCGCCCGACGGCGCGCTCGTCTTCAGTCTGTGGCGTAGCCCGGCGGGCGAGCCGTTCGTGCGGGTCGAGTTCGTCTACCAGTCGATGCATCAGATGCGCCATCTCACCACGCTCTCGCTCGACGAGCCCGCCCGGCGCGTGACGCTTTCCGTTCCCGAATGCACTGACGGTCCGGATGCCAAAGCCTGCCGCTGGCCTGCTTTCGCGCGGCGCGCGCGGGCGGCCCTCTTGCCGGCGTGTCTGGACGGTGTTCGATAGGCATCAGGCCTCGAACGCGAACCCATGCGTGGCGCGCCGGGACGGGTCGACCCGCCCTGAGCGCCACGCCATCCACCCTCGCTTCCCCGCGCTCGTAGCGCGCCTCTAATTTATTTCGTGCGCGAAATAAATTTGCGAATATACTTCGCGTACGAAATAAATTCCGAAACTGTCTAACCGACAGGTGCCGTGCATCTTCCTTTGGGAGGGCGAGCGCCGGGGAGTTGTGTCATGTCGTCGTTTGCCGTCGAAATTCCAGCGGTCGACGGGTATCCGCTGGGGGGCCACGTCTGGTATCCCGAATCGTTACCAGCCCTTGGCGTCGTGCTCGTGCATCCGGCTACCGCCGTTCCCGAGCGCCTCTACTTCGCGTTCGCGCAACACATCGCGCGGCGGGGCCTGATCGCCGTCACTTACAGTTATCGTGGCGTCGACGGATCGCGACCGCCCAGACTGCGCGGCTTTCGGGCGCGTATGCGCGATTGGGCCGATCTGGACGTGGAAGGCGTGACACGCTGGGCGACATCGGCCTATCCGTCGTTGCCTTGCTACGCGGTCGGCCATAGTTTCGGCGGCCACGCGATCGGGTTGTGCGAGAGTTCGAACCGGCTGGTCGCCGCGGTACAGGTCGCGTCGCATGTCGGGGCGATGCGCGTGGTGAGTCATCGCCCCGAGCGACGACGCATCACGCTCCTGATGCACTGGATCGCGCCACTGCTCGCACGCCTTGCCGGGTACATGCCGGGCAGCAAGTTGGGTATCGGTGAGGACCTGCCCGCAGGGGTTCTGCTCGAGTGGAGTCGCTGGACCCGCCTGCCGAACTATTTTTTCGACGACCCGACGTTAGACGCGGATGCGCGCTTTGCTCGCGTGCGCACGCCGATCCTGTCGCTCGGTTTCGACGACGATCTCTGGGCCACGCCGATGGGCATCGAACTGCTGGTGTCGCGGTTCCGGAATGCGCCCGTGACGCGCCGCGAAATCTCGGCGGTTCGTTCGGATTCCGGATCGATCGGGCATATGGGATACTTCAGGCAACATTCCGGCGGGTTCCTTTGGCCCGAAACCATCGACTGGTTGTTGTCGGCGGGGTCGGCGCAAACCCGGGTGAGCCCACCCCACGCCGGCATGCCGGGGACTTCGTGGTCACCCACGTCGGCCGACCCGGCTGCGGCGATGCGACCTGCCGCCACAATGAAATCACCACGATCCGACCAGACCGAATGCCAAAACGCCAACCTTCCGCCGCCCCTGCTGAGCGCGCCATGAGCGCCGTGAGCGCCGTGAGCGCCGGAGATCCCGGCAAGGGCAAAGTCAGTGAGGAGGCTGCCGATCGCCGGCTGTACTTCCTGCTCACCGTTGGTCAGCGCCGCGTGCAACGGTGGATCGATGCCCGCGCAGGCGACTCGGCAAGCGTGAGCGCCGCGCAGGCAGGCGTGCTGTTCTACCTGCTGCGTCACGAAGATGCCCTGGTGGGGGAAGTGGGGGCGGCATTGCAACTGTCGCCGTCGTCGATGACGGGGCTGGCCAATCGCATGGTCGGCGCCGGGCTGCTGGCGCGACGCGCCGACGCGGAGGACGGGCGTGCCACCCGATTGCGGATCACGGCAGCGGGGCACAAGGCGGTGGCCCGCGCCCGCGACATTCTCGCCGAGCTCAACGCGTTGCTGCACGACGACTTCACCGAAGCCGAATTGAAAATCGTCGCGCGCTGGCTCTCCAACTTGCAGAACCGCTTCCCGGCCGATCTCTGAATCGACCTGGCGCGGGGTGGCGCTCAGTGAATCGCCAGTGCGTTGGCCTGAGCGTTGGCGACGCCTGCCACCACGTTCACCCCGATATTGCCCGATGCGCCCATCAACGCGCGCTCGCCGAGCGATGCGCTGGTCGCGCCCGTCACGCTCGCCGCGTTGCGAATCGTCTGACGGGTGTCGACGCTCACATGCGATGCGGTTGCCAGCACGAGCTGGTTCGACTGCATATTGAGCGCACCGGCGGCCACGTTCGCACCGAAGTTGCCGTGGGCATTGCGCAAGGCGTCGTTGCCGAGGGTGGCGACGGGCGCGCCGCCGAACACGGCGGTGCTGGTCGCGACTTGACGGGTGGAGAGTCGAACGACGGTGGCGTCATTCGGTTGGCCGGCGAAGGCCGATGCGCTGACGGCAGCCAGCACGAGAGAACTCAGCAGAGCAATGCGCGGCATAGGGGAGGATCTCCAGACGGTCCGTTGGGACGGATATCTGGTTAACGGCGCCTGAGGCGCTCGGGTTGAATGATTTTTCGTGTGTCGCGCACGCATCAGGCGATGTCGGTCTGCCCCCGCCCCGACGCATCGCTTCACCGAAAGCCGCCGTCTTTCCCATGACGGCCGCGGCGCGAATTCTCTCACGGCGGCGCCCCCTTTGCGCCGCCGTGCGATCGCTACTGCGCTTACGGATTCAGACGGTCTTGACGCGCGAGATCACGCCGGTTCTCCCGCGCCATTGGCGAATTGCGCCGGGGTGTCGCGTGATTGCGCCGCTGCCTGCTGCTGTACCGTGGCCGACTTCTTGTGGTCGATGAGCAACACGGCGATCACGGCGACGACCGCCGGAATGGCGATCGCCATAAAGTTTTGCTGCAACGGCAGCGACATGCTCACCAGCACACCGATCACGATGGGCGCAAGAATGGCGCCGCTGCGTCCCACGCCCGAGGCCCAGCCGATGCCGGTGCCGCGCGCGGCCATCGGATAGAACTGACCGGCGTAGGCATAGGTGACGATCTGCGTGCCGATGGTCGATGCCCCGGCCAGCCCGACCAGCACGAACAGCACCGGTGTGGGCACCTTCACCCCAAGCAGGGTGATCGACACGGCAGCGAGGGCGTACATGCCGACGAGCACGTATTTGATGTTGAAGCGGTCGGCGAGCCACCCACCGCCAATGGCACCGAGCATCGCGCCGAAGTTCAGTACCAGCACGAAGGTGAGTGCGGAGCCGAGACTGTAGCCCGCGCTCGCCATGAGCTTGGTGAGCCACGAACTGAGCGCATACACCATGAACAGGCACATGAAGAAGGCCACCCACAGCATGACCGTGCTGAAGCCGCGGCCGTCCTGGAACAGGCGTGAAAGCGGCGCGGCCTGTTTGCGGTCCGTTGCGGGCAGGGCGAACTGGTCGCCGGGCTGCGCGGCGTAGGTGGGTGCGAGTCGGGCGAGCACCTGCTTAAGGGCGTCGTGGCGACCGGTGCGAATCAGGAACGGCATCGACTCCGGTAACGCCTTCATCGCAAACGGCACGAGCAGTGCCGGCAATGCGGCCGCGAAGAAGACGGATTGCCATCCGTACGACTCGATCAATCCCTTGCCCAGCAGTGCGGCGAGCATGCCGCCGACCGAATAGCCCGAGAACATCAGCGTGACGAGCGTGCCGCGCAGCTTGCGCGGCGAGTACTCCGTCATCTGGGCGACCACGATCGGCATCACGCCGCCGATGCCGACACCGGCGAAAAAACGGGTGACGGAGAAGCTGATTGGCTCGTGTGTGAGGCCGGCCGCCGCAGTGAAGAGCGAGAACATCAGCACGCAGATCGCAATGGCTTTGCGTCGCCCGATGCTGTCCGCGACCATGCCCATGACGATGGCACCGAACATCATGCCGAACAGCGCCGAGCTGACCATGAAGCCGGCACTCGTGGCGTCGACGTTCATCGCCTTCATGATCGACGGCAAGGCAATGCCAGCGACCGCGAGGTCATAGCCGTCAAAGATGATGATGAGCGCGCACCAGAGCAGAATGCGGCCGTGATAGCCGTTGAAGCGCGCTTCGTCGGCCAGATGATGTACGTCGATGTGTCGCATGCGGAGTCTCCATAACGTATCCGCCCTCCGTCGAAACGCGGAGAGTCTTGGGATGTCTTGACCGACACCGGCGGCACTTGGCCGAGCCTCACGGGCGGGCTCTGCGGCCGCGTCCCATGAAACCCACCTCCGCTTTCCGGTTGGAAGGGGGTTATTTATGCAATATTGTGCATGCAGTAAACGCGAAATGATCGTCGACTGCAAGCGCAAATTGCGGGTGCTAGGGTTTTACATGAGAAAACACGTCACGTAAGTGACTGTTTAATTGGGGGGATTCCGGCGTGAGGAAGAGGGTGTGCGGCGACCGAACGCCGCCGCACGCTTCAGGCAGGGGTGCAACTTATTGCTTGGCAACCGAATAGGGCGGGAGTTGATAACTCCATGTCTCGCTGACGGCCTTGCCGCCGGAGATCAGTGCGGCACGCAACTCGGTGACCTTGGCCGGATCCTTGACCATCACGCGCAGGTTCAGGCGCAGGCCGTGTGTCACGGGGTTGGGCTGCAGCGTCTGCTCGAGGATCGTGGCGTTGTCGCTCACGCTCACCTGGGGGGTGACCGATCCGGCCGGCAGCGACGCCAGCGGACCGCCGTCGAAGTCCACGATGAGGCCGGTGCTGCCGTCAAAGTGTCGGATGAGATTGGCTTGCGTAATCTCGCCGGCGGTGCGCAGCGTCTGCTTCACCCATGCCAGTTGTCGGTCGATGATGCCGCGCTCGTTCATGGTCCAGCGAATCGAATAGTCGGCCTTGAGCGGCGTGCCCTTGGGCGGCAACTGATCGGGCGTCCAGAACGCGGCGATGTTGTCGTTGGTTTCGTCGGGCGACGGAATCTCCACGAGTTCGACGTGCCCCTTGCCCCAGTCGCCTTGCGGCTCGATCCACGCGCTCGGGCGCAGGTCGTAGCGGTCCTTCAGGTCTTCGAATTTCGAGAAGTCGCGTCCGCGCTGGAGCAGGCCGAAGCCGCGCGGATTCGTCACCTGGAACTGGCTGATGGCGAGATTGCGCGGATTGTTCAGCGGGCGCCAGATCCATTCGCCGTTGCCCGCGTGAATCGCCAGGCCGTTCGAGTCGTGCAGCGCCGGACGGAAGTTGTAAGGATCGCGCTGCTGGTTCGGTCCGAAGAGGAACATGCTGGTGAGCGGTGCGATGCCCAGCTTGGTCACCTTGTCGCGCATGAACACGCGCGCCTGCACTTGCAGCACCGAGTCCTCGCCGGGCGTGAGATCGAAGCGATAGGCGCCCGTGGCGCGCTTCGAGTCGAGCAGGGCGTAGAAGACCAGGTGTTTGTCGCCCGCGTTCGGGCGTTCGATCCAGAACTCGCGAAACGCCGGGAATTCCTCCGCGATCGGCAGGCCCGTGTCGATCGCCAGGCCGCGCGCCGACAGACCGTAGACCTGGCCCTTGCCGATCACGCGGAAGTAGCTCGCGCCAAGCACACTCATGATTTCGTCGAGCTTGCCGGGTTCGTTGATCGGATACAGCACGCGAAAGCCGGCATAGCCGAGATTCTGCGTGGCACTGCGGTCGAGCTTGAGGTCGCCGAAGTCGAAGCGATGACTGTCGTACTTGATTTCGTCGATTTTCGCGTTGCCGCCGCTGCCGACGATTTCGTTGATCTTCACGGGCGTGCTGAACTGCATGCCCTGATGATAGAAGCCGAGCTTGAACGCCGTGGGCTGATCGTTCCATTCGAACGCGTCGCGCCGCGGCTGGATCTTGATGTAATCCCCAAACTGCATCTTCGCGAAGGCGGGGGTGAGGTTGCTCACCGGCGCGGCGTAGGGTTTGTCGGCGAGCGCCCTGGCGCGAGCGGTGACGTCGTCCAGGGAAAAGGCGTTGGCATGCGCGGCGCCCAGCAGGGCGACGCCCGCCACGAGTGCGGGGGCCAGGGCGCGCACGCGTCGATGCCACGATGCAGCGAGAGGAGCAACTGAAAGCGAAACCACAAATCTCTCCAAAAATGAGGGGACGCAGCAGGTTTGAGATACGGTTTGTTGCACTTTTGGCGCGCGAATTCCGCAAGCGCCCCCGACGCATTGTGGCAAAGTATCGCATTTCGCGTCGTTCACCTGGCGAATGCCCGCGTGCTCGGCACCAATCGACATGACGGCGGGGCAGGCCGGTTGAAACAAGCCGTATTTTCCATGCCCGTCGTCGCGCCACATTGGATCGCTATCCCATGAGAATGTTCTCTGCACTGGCCGTCGCCGCCAGCCTCGCTTGTCTGAGCGCCGCTTCGGCCTTCGCCGCCACCGATGGCGCGGGCAACGGCAAACCGGCCGTGGCCATGCCCTCCGCATCCGCCAAGCAGGCCTTCATCGACAACCTCATCCGGCGCATGACGCTCGACGAGAAGATCGGGCAACTGCGATTGATCAGCATCGGGGCCGACATGCCGGCGCCGAAGCTCATGGAGGAGATCGCCGCGGGCCGTGTGGGGGGAACCTTCAACTCGGTCACGCGGGCCGACAACCGTCCGCTGCAGGACGCTGCCGTCAAGCGCAGCCGCCTGAAGATTCCGATCTTCTTCGCCTACGACATCGTGCACGGTCACCGCACCGTGTTCCCGATCAGCCTGGGCCTGGCGTCGAGCTGGGACATGTCGGTCGTGAAACAGGCCGCCCGAGTGGCCGCCGAGGAAGCCAGCGCCGACGGCCTGGACGCCACGTTCGCACCGATGGTGGACATCTCGCGCGATCCGCGCTGGGGGCGTACGTCGGAGGGGTTTGGTGAGGACCCCTATCTGGTTTCGCAGAGCGCTCGCGCCAGCGTGCAGGGATTTCAGGGCTCGTCGCCGGCCAACCCCGACAGCCTGATGGCGTTCGTGAAGCACTTTGCGCTATACGGCGCCGTGGAGGGCGGGCGCGATTACAACGTGGTCGACATGAGTCCGATGCGCATGTACCAGGACTACCTGCCACCGTATCGCGCCGGGATCGACGCCGGTGCGGGGGGCGTGATGATCGCGCTCAATTCGATCAACGGCACGCCGGCCACGTCCAACAAATGGTTGCTGCGCGATCTGCTGCGCGGCGAATGGGGATTCAAGGGCGTGACGGTGAGCGACCACGGCGCGATCGAGGAACTGATGCGTCATGGCGTGGCCAGGGACGGTCGCGAGGCGGCGAAGCTGGCCATCGAGGCGGGCGTGGACATGAGCATGGCCGACGTGCAGTACCTCAAGCAGTTGCCGGATCTCGTGAAGTCGGGCGAGGTGCCGATGCGCGACATCGACGGCGCCGTGCGGGAGGTGCTCGGCGCGAAGTACGACATGGGGCTGTTCGCCGACCCGTATCGCCGCATCGGCGCCGCCGCGCAAGACCCGAAGGATGTGAATGCCGAGAGTCGTCTGCATCGCGATGCCGCGCGCGACGCCGCGCGCAAGTCCATCGTGCTGCTCGAAAACCGGCACGACACGCTGCCGCTCGCGAAGACGGGCAAGGTCGCCGTGATCGGTCCGCTGGCGGACGCGAAGATCGACATCATGGGCAGCTGGTCGGCTGCGGGCGTGGCGGGGCAGGCGGTCACCCTGCTGCAAGGCGTGCGCGACGCGCTCGGCGCGAATGCTCATGTCACGTACGCGCGCGGCGCGAACATTACCGACGACCCGCGCGTGGTCGAGTACCTCAACTTCCTCGACTGGGACAATCCGGAGGTCGTGCAGGACAAGCGCACCCCGCAGCAGATGATCGACGAGGCGGTGCAGGTCGCCAGGGGCGCCGACACGCTCGTGGTTGCCGTGGGCGAGTCGCGTGGCATGTCGCACGAGGCGTCGAGCCGCACGAGCCTGTCGCTGCCGGGCAGCCAACTGGCGCTGCTGCAGGCGCTCAAGGCCACCGGCAAGCCGCTGGTCGTGGTGCTCATGAACGGTCGCCCGCTCGATCTGAACTGGCCCAAGGCCAACGCCGACGCCATGCTCGAGACCTGGTACACCGGCACGGAAGGCGGCCATGCGATCGCGGACGTGCTGTTTGGCGACTACAACCCGTCGGGCAAGTTGCCGATCTCGTTTCCGCGCTCCATCGGCCAGATTCCCACGTACTACAACCAGTTGCGCATCGGCCGTCCGTTCACGCCGGGCAAACCGCCGAACTACACCTCGCAATATTTCGAAGAGGACTCCGGCCCGTTGTATGCGTTCGGTTACGGCCTGAGCTACACCACATTCGACGTCTCGAAGGTCAACCTGTCGGCCGGCACGCTCGCACGCGGCGGCAAGCTCGATGCGAGCGTGATCGTGCGCAACACCGGCAAGCGCGAGGGGGAAACCGTGGTGCAGTTGTATTTGCAGGACGTGGCGGCCTCGATCGTTCGGCCGGTCAAGGAACTCAAGGGTTTCCGGAAGATTGCGCTCAAACCGGGCGAGTCGCGCACCGTGCACTTCACCATCGACGAGGGCCTGCTGAAGTTCTACAACGCCAAGCTGCAATACGTGGCCGAACCCGGCGATTTCAACGTGCAGATCGGACTCGACTCGCAGAACGTCGGCCAGGCGACGTTCACGCTGAAGTAAGCGGCAAGCGTTTTCGCCGCGATCCCCACGGCGCTCGCGGCGAAATCGAGCATGGCGCGCCCCTGTGCCATCGGCCGCGTCACGCCTGCGTTCGGAATTCCCCCGCGAGGAATTCCACGCAGGCGCGCACCTTCGCCGATGCCGCCACGCGAGACGGGTACACCGCCCAGACGTTGGCCGGCTGGGTGACGTCGGGCAACACCTGTATCAGGTCTCCGCGCGCGATCAGCGCGCCCACATCCCACATCGAGCGCAACACGATGCCCTGCCCGTCGAGCGCCCACTGCACGGCCACTTCCCCGTGATTGGTCGACAGCGGCCCCGTCACCTTGAGCGAGACGGCCTCGCCGCGCTGTTGCAGGCGCCACATGCCGAACGGGTGATCGCGTTCCTTGATGACGATGCACGCATGCCCCGCGAGATCGCTCAACTGACGCGGCGTGCCGTGCGCGTCGAGATACGCCGCCGACGCGCAGAGTACGCGATGGTTGTCGGCAAGCTTGCGTGCAATCAGATGCGGCGCGATGTCGTCGCCGATGCGCACGTCGAGGTCGTAGCCCTCGGCCACCACGTCGACGATCCGGTCGAACAGATCGAGCCGCACGTTGAGCTGCGGATGCAGCGCGCGCAGGCGCGACATGGCCGGCGCCACCACGTGCCGCCCGAATCCGAAGCTGCTCGACACGCGCAACGTGCCGCGCGGCAACTGCCGCGTACTGGAGACGTCTTCGATCAGATGGTTCACGTCGTCGAGGATTTTCTCCGCCCAGGCGTAGACGCGCTCCCCCGCGTCGGTGATGGCCACGCGGCGGGTCGAGCGATGCAGCAGCCGCGTGCCGAGATCGGCCTCGAGCATGCCGACGCGCTTGCTCACATACGCGGGCGAGACCCCCAGTGCCTCGGCCGCCGCCGAAAAGCTGGCGCGGCGCGCCACCTGGCAAAACACGCGCAGGTCGTCGAGATTCGGATTGACGGGCAGGGGTTTGTTCACGATTCGTGGATAGTCGATTAACCAAATAGGGGATTTTATCCGTGATGGAATGGAATAACCTAGGGGCACGATTGGCAATGCCCCCAAACCAGGAGAGACTCACCATGACCGACACGTCCCAGCGCCCTCAGCGTCCGTTCAAGATCGCCGTGATTCCCGGCGACGGCATTGGCAAGGAGGTGATGCCCGAAGGCCTGCGGGTGCTCGACGCGGCCGGCAAGCGCTTCGGCATTCCCCTCGAGTACCGTCACATCGAATGGGCGAGCTGCGACTACTACGCCAAGCACGGCCAGATGATGCCGGATGACTGGAAGCAGCAGCTCGACGGCGTGGACGCGATTCTGTTCGGTGCCGTGGGTTGGCCCGAGACGGTGCCCGATCATATTTCGCTGTGGGGCTCGTTGCTGAAATTCCGTCGTGAGTTCGACCAGTACATCAATCTGCGTCCGGCGCGCCTGTTCGACGGCGTGCCGTCGCCGCTGGCGGGCCGCGCGGCGGGCGACATCGATTTCCTGATCGTGCGCGAGAACACGGAAGGCGAATACTCGTCGGTCGGCGGGGTGATGTTCGAGGGCACGGAGCGCGAGTTCGTCGTGCAGGAGTCGATTTTCACGCGTCACGGGACCGAGCGCGTGCTGAAATTCGCCTTCGACCTGGCGCAGCAGCGCGCGCGCAAGCACGTGACGGTGGCCACGAAGAGCAACGGCATTTCGATCTCGATGCCGTGGTGGGACAAGCGCGCCGCCGAGACGGCGGCGAAGTACCCGGACATCACCTGGGACAAGCAGCACATCGACATTCTGTGCGCGCGATTCGTGCTCAATCCGGATCGTTTCGACGTGGTGGTCGCGTCGAATCTGTTCGGCGACATCCTGTCGGACCTCGGCCCCGCGTGCACGGGCACGATCGGTATCGCGCCGTCGGGCAACCTGAATCCGGAAGGACGGTTTCCTTCATTGTTCGAGCCGGTGCACGGCTCGGCACCGGACATCGCGGGCAAGAACATCGCCAATCCGATCGGCATGATCTGGACCGCCGCGATGATGCTCGACTTCCTCGGCAAGGGGGAGGGGCGTGTCCGCGAAGCGCATGACGCGATCCTCGCGGCGATCACGCAGGTGATCAAGGACGGTCCGCGCACCGGCGACATGGGCGGGCGCGCGAACACGACCGAAGTGGGTCAGGCGATCGCCGCCGTGGTTGCCGGCAACTGAGCGCGATCGAGGCGAGCGAGGCGACGCAGGGGGAGGCGCGCCTCAGGCGCGGGCGCGTTGCAGCACGCGCTCGCCGCCGAACGCTCGCGGGCGCGGCGCGTCCACACGCTCGCGCAGCAGCGCAACGGCACGCTGCGCCCGAGCCGAGAGCGGCCATTCCGCGCGGTGAATCAACCACAGCGTATCGACCACCGGCGGGCCGCAGTCGACCACGCGAATCGCATCCTGCGACGCAAAGGCCTGTCGCGCGTATTGCGGAATGATGGTGAATCCGAGCCCGCGTGCGACGTATTCGAGCACCAGACTGATCTGATTCGTACACCCCTTGCCCGGGAGACTGCGCACGCCCGGATTGCCGGGAAACCGGCGGCTCAGCAGCCGCGTCGACATTGCTTCGCCGTCGGGATGGTCGATGAACCCGATGCGCTTCAGGTCCTCCCACCTGTGCACGTCTTCGCCTGCCGGCACCACAAGTTCGAGCGGCTCCTGCGTGAACGGGCTGGCGCTCAGCCGCGCGTCTTCAGGGCGCAATGTCACGAGGCCAAGCTCGAAGTGATTCTGCAACACGCCTTCGAGCACCTCGCGATCGGGCGCGAAGCGATGCTTCACGACCATGGCCGGATTGGCCTGCTGCATGTCGAGCAGAATGGGGCACAGGTACAGGCCGATGCTGCCGGGCGTGATGAGCGTCACCTCGCCGCACTCGTCGTCGGCATCGTCCAGTCGCGAGCGCAGATGCCGCGCCGCACATTCCACTTCGCGGCAGTACGTGAGCAGCGCCTGCCCCCCGGGCGTGAGCTCGATGGCGCGCGGCCGACGCACCAGCAACGGACCGAACTCCTCCTCCAGATGCTTGACGTGCTGACTCACGGCAGCCTGCGTGAGGCCCAGGCGATCGGCCGTTCGGGTGAAGTTGCCGAGCTCCGCGAGTGTGGCGAACGATTTGAGCCACTGAGGATTGACCATAACGAATTGTTATCAAATTGATAATGTGCGGATGGTTTTTATTATAGCGATATGCGGCTACCATGGCTTGCGTCGACCCTGTCCGGTCGAGGCGCCGCCGGAGCCGAGGGCTTGCCGCGGCGAGCGCCGCATTCACTGACACCACCGAGATTTCTTCATGTCCGCCTTGTTTTCCCCCTTTGAACTGAAACGCGTCAAGCTGCGCAACCGCGTGGCGATTCCCCCCATGTGCCAGTACAGCGCCGTCGACGGCGTGACCAACGACTGGCATCTCGCCCACTACAGCGGGCTCGCGCGCGGTGGCGCCGGGCTGGTCATCGTCGAGGCGACCGCCGTCTCGCCGGAGGGGCGCATTTCGCCGGGATGCACCGGTCTGTGGAACGACGTGCAGGCGGCCGGCATGGCGCGCATCGCATCGGCCATCAAGGCGCATGGCGCCGTGCCCGGCATTCAGATCGCCCATGCGGGACGCAAGGCGAGCGCCAACCGTCCGTGGGAGGGCGACGACCATATCGCCGAGGACGATCCGCGCGGTTGGCCGACGATTTCGCCGTCGGCCGTGGCGTTCGGCAAACACCTGGGCAAGATGCCCAGGGCCATGACGCTCGACGACATCGCTCGCGTGAAGGCCGACTTCGTGGCGGCGGCGCGTCGTGCGCTGGCCGCCGGTTTCGAGTGGCTGGAGTTGCACTTCGCCCACGGCTATCTGGCGCAGAGCTTCTTCTCGGTGCATGCGAATCACCGCGAGGACGCCTACGGCGGGGACGCCGCAGGTCGTGGCCGCTTCCTGCTCGAGACGCTCGCGGCGGTACGCGAAGTGTGGCCCGAGCATCTGCCGCTGACCGCGCGTTTCGGTGTGATCGAGTACGACGGCCGTGACGAGCAGACTCTCGCCGAGTCGATTGCGCTGACGCGTCAGATGCGCGAGGGAGGCCTCGATCTGCTCAACGTGAGCGTGGGCTTTTCGACGCCTGACGCCAAGATTCCCTGGGGCTCCGCGTTTCTCGCGCCGATCGCCGAGCGTGTGAAGCGCGAGGCCGGCATTGCCGTGGCGTCGTCGTGGGGGATCGACGATCCGCACGCGGCCGAGCGCGTGGTGGCGGACGGCCAGATGGACCTCGTAATGGTCGGACGTGCGCTGCTCGCCAATCCGCACTGGCCGTATCACGCCGCGCTCGAACTCGATGTGGCGCGTCCGTCGTGGGTGCTGCCGGCGCCTTACGCGCACTGGCTCGAACGTTACCAGGTGCAGCGCGCCGCCTGAGCGGCGGCAACGCGCGTCGTGCTGCCGCTCTCAGGCGGCAGCATTTCGCGCGCTACCAGTTGATGTCGACGCAGAGCACGTGCAGCCCTTGCTTCGCAGGCGACGCAATCGACGCCGTCACGCACAGGTGCGCTTCGTTGATGGAGAGATAGGGCGGGGTGAAATGCACTTCGCCGGGCGCGCGCATGGCCTCGATGAAGTACGGCCGTCGCGCCCAGTTCGCGCCTTCCGAATGCAGCAGCGGGCGAAAGCGCTTGGCACGCTGCGACGAATGGCTGTGTGGCAGCACGTTGTCGCCGATCTGCCGTCCGGCGGCGTCGAGCAGGAAGCACCGTGCCGCGTCGGGCAGTGCCAGCAGCTCGTGCGTGGCGGTGCGCAGATCCTGGCCCTGTGCCATACGGGCGGCGGCGGCCTCGATGCCGGCCACGTACGGCGCCAGGCGCGCATGCTCGGCGCGCTCGCGCTCGACCAGCTGCGTGCGCAGCGACGACGAGAGGGCGTCCATGCGCTCGGCGGCGACCTTGGGCGGCACCGGGTCGACGTCAGGCGCCGCGAAATATTGCCCCTGCACGAAGTCGACGTTGCACTCCAGCGCGATCAGCGCTTCGCGATCGGACGTGAGGCCGCCCATCATCACGAGTTGCCCCGATTCGTGCAGCAGCGACACGAGCCCGGGCAGTACCCGCGCCAGATGTGTCTGCTCCGCGGCCTGGGCGAGAATGCCCCGGTCGAGCACCACGATATCCGGACGCAGATCCCACACCCGGTCGATGTTGGAATGCTTCGCCCCGAAACCGCCCAGCGCGATCAGGAATCCCGCCTTGCGCAGACTGCCCACGATGGCGCCGAAGCGCGGTGTGTCGCCACCGGCCTGCTCCGGCACTTCGAGCACCACGCGCTGCGGCGACAGACCCGTGGCCTTGAGCGTGGCGATGAGCGCGTCGCCGTAGACGGTATCCATCAGCGCGGCCGGATGCAGGTTCAGGAAGAGCCACGCGTCGCGGCTGTCGAATTCGTGGAAGTTGCCCAGATGCAGCGATTCGGCGAGCCGGCCCAGCTCCAGCATGTCGCCGTGACGCGCCGCCAGCGTGAACACTTCGTGAGACGGCACGTGTCGGCCCTCGGCGTCGTGCGCGCGCAGCGAGGCGTGATAGCCGATGGCACGCCGGTGCGACACCGAGAATACGGGCTGAAAGACGCTGCAAATCGTGAAGTCGCCGTAGATGACGATGCGCCGGCCGTCGTCGGCCGCCGTCATGCGGGGGGGCAGCAGGCCAGGGGCGTCGAGATCTGTCATGTGCATGGTGGAAGCGGGCGCGGGGGCGTCAGTGTTATGTACAGAATAGGTGAGCAAGAACCGTGCTCAAAGGCGTCCGGCGACGCCCGCGCTATTGTCCGCGATTTTTCGCCGGTGTTGTGACGCATCGCACCACACCGCGGCGCGAGCGCACCAAGGTGGGGCCTGGCGCCGCCCTCCGCGCCTTCATGCCCGTGGGGCGTAGTACCGCGGCTTGCGTGGCACCGTCCGCATCGCTCGTGGGCGCCCGTGGGCGCCCATCATCGCCGGGCGTCCGATCAGGGTGCGAGCATCTGTGCGCGTCGTGCCACGCGAGCCAGCGCGAGCGCGCAGGCGACATTGAAGACGTGCAGCCCGCCGGGGCCGAGCAGGGTCACGAATACCGACGCGATCATCGGCCCGAGGATGCCGCCGACCGAGAACAGGATGAGCAGCGTGGCGCTGACCGCCACGCGCCGTTCAGGCTCGGTCCGGTCGTTCACGTGCGAGACGATCAACCCGTACTGTGTGAAGTTGGCGGCGGAGAAGAGAAACATGAGCACGAACACGAGCCAATGCGCCTGAATGACGATCAACGGCACGCAGAACGCCGCGGCCGCGAGCGCCAGCCGGCGCGACAGGGTGCGCCGGTCCATGCGATCCGACAGGCGTCCCACTGGCCATTGCATGAGCAGCGCGCCGAACAGGGCGACGCCCATCAGCGTCGACAGGCTGCCGATGGAAAAGCCGATGCGGGTGAGGTAGATCGGCATGATCGCGTAGAAGGCGCTGTACAGGAACCCCGCCAGAATGCAGCCTGGGATGGCGATCGGCGTGGCACGCGCCATCTCCGCAACGCTGTCGAACAGGCTGACGGCGGGCTGCTTGACGAGCCGTTCGTCGGCCACGCGCGTGGGCCAGCCTTGCATGAGCGTGATGGGCAGAATGGCCGCGACGAACAGACCCGCAACGAGCAGGAGCTGGCCCTCGCTGCCCGCCTCGCCCACGTTGAGCAGAAACTGACCGGCGCTCACGGCGAGGTAGTTGATCGTCAGGTAGGAGCCGAACACGCGCCCGCGCATGGTATTGGGCACCGAGCCGTTGAGCCAGCTCTCGACCGTGGTGTACATGCCCATGAGGGCAAAGCCGGTGCCCAGCCGAAGCAGACACAGCATCGGCACTGATTCGCTCACTGCGAATCCCATCACGAACAGCGCCGCGAGGGCGGTGAACGCCACGAAGGCCCGATGCTGGCCGATGCGCTCGATGAGCGTACGGTTGTAGAACGCGCCGAGCAGGAAGCCGCCGTAGTAGCACGACTGGATCACGCCGATGGACAGTGTCGATGCGCCGAACTTCAGTGCATGGAAGGGCACGGCGGTGACGAACAGGCCGTTGCCGACCACGAGTACGCCATAGGCCAGCAGAATCCCCAGGAGCGCCGGGTAGATGCTGATGGGCAGCGGCACGGCATCGGCGGGCGCCGGACCGGGCGGCGTGGGCGGTGCGCCCAGCAGCGACGCCTCGGAGAGTGGGCCGGGACGGTCGGGTTCGTCCTCGGCCGAGCCGATCGTCGTGGCCGGGGCGGCCAACGTTTCCAAAATGTCGTCGGGCGACGGATCTCGCTGCATGCTGTCCTGCGGGCCGGAGAGTGGGGGGCAATGGCGTTCACACGTGCCACAGGTGCCGCAATGCTATGCACTGCAAAGCAACCGCGCTCGCGGCACACGTGAACCCCGTATCTTCGCACGAGATCGACCATGGGCACGGCAAAGGACAAATGACAAAGGGCGTGTCCCGTTACAGGACACGCCCTTTACGCGTTGGTGGCTTTTGTGCTTCGTGCTTCGCGCCGATGCCTCACATCTCACGGGCGCTCATCGACGGCTCACGAGTGCTCCGTCGCGCCGGCGCCATGCCACACCTGCTGCCGGCGCTTGCGGCTGCCGATCCACGCGGCGGATAGCGCGCTGACAAGACCCGAGCAGAGCACGTAGATGCAGATCATCCAGGGGTCGCCGCCGTTCTTCTGCAGCAAATAGGTGGCGATCACCGGCGTGAGGCCGCTCGCGAAGATGCCCGAGAACTGGTAGACGAACGAGATGCCGGTGTAGCGCACCTTGGCGTCGAACAGCTCGGCGAAGAGCGCCGCTTCCGGGCCATAGATCGACGCGTAGATGACGCCCAGCGGAATCACGATGGACAGCCAGACGAGCATCACGCTGCCCCCGCTCGCCTTCATCAGCCAGAACCCGGCGAACGACGACAGACCGGTCGCGAGCGAGCCCCAGAAGTAGATGCGCGTGCGTCCGATGCGATCCGAGAGCTTGCCGAAGAAGGGGATCGTGAAGATCATCACGAACGCGGCGGCCATCACGCCGGTGAGCGCTTCCGTTCGCGAGAGATTGAGCGTCTGGGTGAGATACGCGATCGAGAACACGCCGAAGATGTTGAAGAACACGCCGTCGATGAAGCGCGCGCCCATGCCGGCGAGCACGTTGCCCGTGTTGCGCGTGAGCACCTCCGCGATCGGCATCTTGATTTCGGCGCCGGCCTTCTTGATCTTCGAGAATTCAGGCGTCTCCATCACGTTCAGGCGGATGTACATGCCGATGGCCACGAGCGCGACCGACAGGAAGAACGCCGCACGCCAGCCCCACGCCAGGAATTGCGCATTGGTCAGGGTGTAAGAGAGCACCGCGACGACGCCCGAGGCGAGACACAGGCCGAGGGCGAGGCCGACTTGCGGGATGCTCGCGTAGTAGCCGCGCTTTTCCTTCGGCGCGAATTCGAACGCCATGAGCACGGCGCCGCCCCATTCCCCGCCGAGCCCGATGCCCTGCAGCACGCGAAGCAGGAGCAGCAGCACCGGCGCCCAGATGCCGATCTGCGCGTAGGTGGGCACCAGGCCAATGAGCATCGTGGCGATCCCCATGATGGTGAGTGTCATCACGAGCATGCTCTTGCGTCCGAGCTTGTCGCCGAAGTGCCCGAATATCACGCCGCCCAGCGGCCGGCTAAGAAAGCCCACGGCGAACGTGCCGTAGGCGAGCATCGTCGAGATGAGCGGGTCGCCCGACGGGAAGTACAGCTTGTTGAAGACGATGCCGGCGACAACGCCGTAGAGGAAAAAGTCGTACCACTCGATGGTGGCGCCGATGAGGCTGGCGACGACGACACGGCGCATCTGCCGCGCGTCGGTCTGGGTCGATGCATTCATGGAAGTCTCCGGATCTTGTAATGGTGTTGGGCTGACGCGAACATTCCTGGCTAAACCGTTACCGCAACGTTTGCCACCTCCGCCGGCGCCTCCTCGCTGCCGCGGATTTCCTGCATGCCCGACGCCTGCTTTCTGTCTTCGAGAATCATGTCGGCCGCTTTCTCGGCAATCATGATGGTCGGTGCATTGGTGTTGCCCGAGACCAGCTCGGGCATGATCGATGCGTCCACGACGCGCAGCCCCGCGAGACCGTGAACGCGCAGGCGGTCGTCCACCACCGCCATGGCGTCATGCCCCATCTTGCAGGTGCCCGCCGGGTGGTAGATCGACTGGCTGAACTGCCGCGCCGCCGCAAGCAGTTCGTCGTCGCTCTGGTACTGCGCGCCAGGGATGAACTCGCTCGTGATATGGGGCGCCAGCGACGGCGCGGCAGCGATGCGGCGCGCGACCTTGATGCCGTCGATCACCACGCGGTGGTCGCGTTCGTCGGACAGATAGTTGGCGTGAATCGCCGGGTATTGCAGCGGATCGTTCGAGACGATTTCCACGCTGCCACGGCTGAAAGGGCGCAACTGACACACGGACGACGTGAATGCCGAGAAGCGATGCGCGCCCTGGCCCGGCTTGTCGGCCGAGAGCGGCTGCATGTGGAACTGGATGTCTGGGCGCGTCAGACCGGGGCGCGAACGCGTGAAGATCGTCACCTGGCTCGCGGCCAGCGTGAGCGGGCCGGTGCGGAACAGCGCGTATTGCAGTCCGATGAGCGCTTTGCGCAGCGGATTGTTGACCTCGTCGTTGAGCGTGCGCTCGCGCGTCTTGAACACCAGGCGCACTTGCAGGTGGTCCTGCAGGTTCATCCCGACGCCGGGCAGCGCGTGACGCAGCGCCACGCCAGCCTTGGCCAGCACGGTGGTCGGGCCCACGCCGGAGTTCTGCAACAACTGTGGCGACCCGATGGCGCCTGCCGCGAGAATCACTTCGATGCGGGCGCGGGCCTTCTTGCGCTGACCGTTCTGCAGATACTCGATACCCACGGCGCGCCTGCCCTCGAACAACACGCGGCAGGTCTGCGCGCGGGTCTCGACAATCAGGTTGCGGCGATCGCGCACGGGCTTCAGGAAGCCTTTGGCGGTGCTCCAGCGAAAGCCCCTGAAGGCCGTTTGCTGGAAGTAGCCCACGCCTTCCTGCGTCGCGCCGTTGTAGTCCGGGTTGAAGGGAATGCCGATGTCCTTCGCGGCGGCAATGAAATGCTCCGCGATGGGACGGCGCAGCCGCAGGTCGGAGACCTTGAGCGGGCCGCCGACCCCGTGGTATTCGCTCTCGCCGTGCTCCTGATCCTCCGACTTGCGGAAGTACGGCAGCACGTCGGCGTAGCGCCAGCCGTGGTTGCCGAGCGCGGCCCAGTGATCGTAGTCCTCGCGTTGGCCGCGCACATACAGCAGGCCGTTGAGCGAACTGGAACCGCCGAGCACCTTGCCGCGCGGCCAGTCGATACGGCGGCCCGCGACGTTCGCGTCCGCTTCGGTGCGATAGCACCAGTCCAGCGCCGGGTCGTGCATCGTCTTGAAATAGCCGACCGGAACGTGAATCCATGGATTGCTATCGGCGCCGCCGGCTTCGAGCAGCAGCACCCGGTTCGCGGGATCCGCGCTCAGGCGGTTGGCAAGCACACAGCCTGCCGAGCCCGCACCGACGATCAGATAGTCGACCTCATGTTCCATACCGCCTGCCTCCTGCCTCGTACTTCGTCGAATGGATGAAACGATTCGTTTCGGATTGTTTCGATCCAATGTCGACGAGCACCGCAAAAATGCCAAGGAAAATTCGGCGAGCGCGGGCGAATTGAAACGGATTTCGCGCTTGCTGTCTCAGAAAAAGGCAATTGCTGCGCCGCATCTGCGGGGTTTTACTAGGGTGGCGAAGCCGATGCGACAACCCTCGTAGCGGGCGTCGGACGCGCGCTGTCCGCGCTCGTCGCGGGTTATCCCGAGGCTGATGATTGTTAAAAAATTGGTATATTTTGTTTCTTTTATTGCGTGCGACGGTGTTTGGGCGACGGGCCTGGGAGGCGCTATGCGCGAGACGGTGACGCTGGACGACGGGGATTTGCGGGCGAGCGAGGAGGCGCGCAATTTGCGCGCGCTCGCCGTCATCGAGCGATTGGCGATGGCCGGGCAACCGTACACCCTGTCGCAACTCGCCACTCGCTTGTCGATTCCGAAGGCCACGCTCATGCGTCTGATCGAGGCGCTCGAAGTTTGCGGTTACGTTTCGCACGTGCCGGATTCGCGTGGCTCCGAACGCGGTCTGTCGCTCGGGCCGCGCGCCGCGCGGCTGGCGCTCGTCACGCTCGCCAACAACAATTTCACCCGTGCCGCGCGCTCACTGTTGCGCGCACTGGTTGACCGGGTGGGAGAGACCGTCAATCTGACGGCCCTCGACGGCGACGAAATTCTCTACATCGAGCGTGTGGAGACCAACGAACCGCTGCGCATGCAGATGCACCCGGGCATGCGCGTGCCGTTGCACTGCACGGCGAGCGGCAAACTGTTCCTCTCGCAAATGCCGGCGGCCGAGCGACGCGCGGTGCTCTCGCGACTGACGCTCAAGCGCATGACGCCGCGCACGATCACCGACGTGAGCTTGCTCGAAGCCGAGCTGGATCGGCTGGCGGCGCGAGGCATCGGCATCGACAACGAGGAGTTCGTGCGCGGCATGGTGGCCGTGGGCGTTCCCGTGCGGGCGCCGGAAGACGGCCACATTCGCGCGGTGCTCGCCGTGCATGGGCCGACGGCGCGCGTCACGCTGGAGCAACTGCTGGGTATGGTGCCGACGTTGCGCGAGACCGCAACGGCGCTCGCACCGCTGCTCGACTGGCAGCGGGCAAGCAAGATCGAGGCGCTGGCGAAGAAGGCGGAAGCGGAGCGGGAGAAAGAGAAGGCCTGACGCGTCAGAACGTTCCGGCCAGTTCCTTCGCGGCTTCCTGCAGGCGCGGCACGAATTCCATCGCCTTGGACAACGAGGTGCGCGAGACCGGCGCATGCACGGCCACGGCGGCAATGCAGGTGCCGTCTTCCTTGAGGACGGGCGCTGCCACGCAGGCGATGCCCAGCACGAACTCCTCGTTGTCGACCGCAATGCCCTTATGCGCAATGCGATCGAGTTCGCTCTCCAGCAGTTCCGGATCGGTCAGCGTGTTCGGCGTGAAGCGCTGCAGCTTCATGGCGCGCAACAGGGCGCCGCGCTGCTCGCGCGGCATCATCGCGAGCAACAGCTTGCCGCTCGCGCTGCTGTGCGCCGGTACGTGGGAACCGGGCTTCAGATCGAGACGCAACGGCCACGGCGCTTCCATGCGGTCGAGGTAAAGCACCTCGGTTTCGTGAAGCATCGTGAGATTGCAGGTCTCGCCGAGATCGGCCACGAGGCGTCCGAGAATCGCATGTCGCATGCGGCGTGCGCCTGCCTGCATCATCACGCCCAGGCTCAACTGCGCCAGGCGCGGACCGATCACATAGGCATTCTTCTGGCCGGGCTCGCGAATCACCAGCCCGCCGGCTTCGAGCGAGCCAAGCATGCGATGCAGCGATGCCTTCGGCATCTGAATGTCGTGGGCCATGTCCGCGAGCGAGACGGGAGCGTCGGCGGCGACGAGATATTCGAGCAGCGCGAAGGCCCGCAGGGTCGGGGTGTCCGCCTTGTTGTCGGCCGGGTTGTCGTGCTGAGTCGCTGCGTCGTTCATATGCGCCGTTCCGGAAAATGGATCAGCGGTATTGTACCCAAACGGGTTCTCGAACGGCATGGGCAAGGTTCCAATGCGTTTCAGTTCGCCTGAATGTAGACGAGCGTCCCGGCATCGTCAATCAGTGTTTTAATTATTCGGAACGAATTGTTTCTAAAAATGGTTAACGTTATGATGCCTTGAAACCGCATTTGAACCAGGAGAGGGACGTGATGGAGACCGCCACCCAACAACCGGATCGCACGGTCGACGCCCGCGCCGTATTCGGCATCGATACCGACCTGCAGGTCCCGGCGTTCAGCGAGCGCGACGATCACGTGCCCGAGATCGACACGGCCTACCGCTTCAACCCCGATGTGACGCTGGCGATTCTGGCCGGCTTCATGAACAACCGGCGCGTGATGGTGCAGGGCATGCACGGCACGGGAAAATCCACGCACATCGAACAGGTCGCCGCACGGCTGAACTGGCCGTGCGTGCGCGTGAATCTCGATGGCCATATCAGCCGGCTCGATCTGGTGGGCAAGGACGCGATCGTCGTGCGCGATGGTCATCAGGTCACCGAATTCCAGGAAGGGATCGTGCCGTGGGCGTTGCAGCGCCCGGTGGCGCTGATCTTCGACGAGTACGACGCGGGGCGTCCCGACGTGATGTTTGTGATTCAGCGCATTCTGGAGCGCGACGGCAAGTTCACGCTCCTCGACCAGAATCGCGTGATACATCCGCACCCCGGATTCCGCATGTTTGCCACGACGAACACGGTGGGCCTGGGCAATCTCAACGGCCTGTACCACGGCACCCAGGTGCTCAACCATGCGCAGATCGACCGCTGGAACGTGGTGGCTACCCTCAACTATCTCTCGCGCGAGGACGAGGCCGGGATCGTATTGGCACGCGTGCCTGCGCTCGACGACGAGGCGGGTCGCACACTGATCGATTCGATGGTGAGCGTGGCGGAACTCACGCGCAAGGGCTTCGCCACGGGCGATCTGTCCACGCTCATGTCGCCGCGCACGGTCATCAACTGGGCGGAGAACGTGGGCATCTTCCGAGATGCCGGACTCGCCTTCCGTCTCACCTTCCTGAACAAATGCGACGAAGCGGAGCGCGCGGTGGTGGCGGAGTACTACCAGCGGGCGTTCGGCCACGAGCTGCCGGCGAGCGAGGGCGGGCGCTCGCTGCTGGCCGATGCGTCATGACGATCTCCGAGCGCGAGGCGGCCCGGCGCGCCGCACGTGGCGAGGCGCTGTGCGCCGCGACCGTGCGCGCGCTGACGGGCGACGCCGCGCTGCATTACAGCGGCGCGCGCCTGTGCCGGAACATGCGTCCGCTGCCGTTGCATGCCCCGCATTTGCAAACATTGCCCGGACCATCCGATCCGTTGGCGACGCTGCGCGGTGCCGCCGACGGTGCGGCGCTCCGATTGCGCCACAGCGACGCCGGACTGCATCGCCGCCTGCAGCCGGAGGCGCCGCTGGAGCGGTTGCTTTTCGAGTGGCTCGAGCAGTTGCGATGCGAGACGTTCATTCCGCCCGGCATGCCGGGCGTTGCGCGCAATCTGCGCGAGCGCTTCGAGGCGTGGTCGCGCGCGATGCATGTCACGGGCGTGGCCGACAGCCATGTGGGGCTGTTGCTCTACACCGTCGCGCAGATGAGTTGGTCGCGGCTCACGGGCCATCCGGTGGTCGAGGACACGGAAGGGCTCATCGAGGCGACCCGCATGGCGATCGCCCCGCGCATCGGCAGCGCGCTGGCGGGCATGCGCCGCACGCGCGCCGACCAGGCCGCTTATGCGGTCCACGCGCGCGAGCTGGCCGCCGACATCGCGGGGCTGATTCGTGCGGCGGGCGGTGAACAGGCACACGAGGCGTCTCGGGACGAGGAAGACGAGAAGGCCGTGCGCAACGCCTTTTCGTTGTTCCTCGACTTCGACGAGCAGGAAGACGACGGCATCACGCTTGCCCACTCCGGCGACAGCCGAGTGCTGAAAGCTTCGGCCCAGGGATATCGCGTTTTCACGACTCGCTACGACCGCGAGTTGTATGCGGGCACGCTCGTGCGGCGCGCGCTGCTGACCGAGTTCCGCGAACGGCTCGACGAGCGCATCGTCGCGCAGGCGATCAACGTGCCGAGGCTGGCGCGTGCGCTCAAGGCCGCACTGGCCGTGCCGCAGCGAGACGGATGGTCGTTCGGCGAGGAGCACGGACGTATCGACGGCCGCCGGCTGGCCCAACTGGTCAGTTCGCCCGCGGAGCGGCGCCTGTTCCGGCTCGAGAAGCACACGCTGATCGCCGAGTCCATGGTCACGTTCCTGATCGACTGCTCCGGTTCGATGAAGGCGCAGATCGAAGCCGTGGCAATGATGGTCGATGTGTTGTCCCGGGCGCTCGATGCGGCCGGCGTGACCAACGAGATCCTCGGCTTCACCACGGGGGCCTGGAACGGCGGGCGTGCCCGCACCGACTGGCTTGCGCGCGGCAGGCCGCCATACCCCGGTCGTCTGAACGAAGTCACGCACCTCGTTTTCAAGGACGCCGTGACCAGTTGGCGTCGCGCGCGAACCGATATCGCGTCGCTGTTCAAGGCCGACCTGTTCCGTGAAGGCGTGGACGGCGAGGCGGTGGTGTGGGCGTGCGATCGCCTGCGTTCGCGCACGGCCAACCGCCGTTTGCTGATCGTGATTTCCGACGGCAGTCCCATGGACGCCGCCACCAACCAGGTCAACGATGCACATTACCTGGATCATCATTTGCGTGAGGTCGTGGCACAGCAGCAGGCGGTGGGCGACGTGGAGGTGCTGGGGCTCGGCGTGGGACTCGATCTGAGCCCGTACTATCGCAACTCGCTCGCGCTGGACCTGACGTCGCCGCCCGACATGACCTTGTTTTCGCGGCTGGTCGACTGGATCGGCAGTGGCGGGCGTCGCGGGCGCTGACACCCGCGCGGTGTCACAGCATTTCCAGCAGCGCGTTCACGATCAGGTGGGCGCCGAGCAGCATGAGGGTCACGAAGGCCAGGCGCCGCGTGGTCACACCGGAGAGCGGTGGCGGGTGGCGACGTGCGAAGAGCGTGGCGAACGTCACGACCGGAAGCGCGACCGCCGCCTGCCACCACATCGCCGCCGGCAACTGGCCGGCGAATGCGCTGTACGCCGTGCGGATCGATGCCGTGACGGCGAACAGCAGGATCAGCGCGCAGCGAATCTGCGCCATCGTGAGCGGTTGCCGATAGAAATAGAAGATCAGCGGCGGGCCCGAGATGCCGAACATCCCACTGAGCAGTCCGCCGAAGATCCCGCTGAGGAAAAATCCCGTGTCGCCCGATCGCTCGGCCTTGGGCGCCGGGCGCAGGGCCGAGCCGATGCCGCCGTACAGCACCACGGCGCCAAGCAGCAGATGGAGCACATTCGACGCGGTACCGTTCAGATAATCGAACAGCAGTACGCCAACGACCACGGACGGCACGATGCCGAGCGTCGCCGCGCGCACGGCGCGCCAGTCGATCTGGTCGAGCGTGCCCGGTAGTGCGAGCGCGCTGTTCACGAGCGTGACCAGGCTGACGAGAATGGCCACGCTCGCCACGGGGGCGAGACCGAACCCGCTGGCCCCGCCCAGAACGATCATGCCGAGCCCGAATCCCGTCACCGTCTGAAAATACGTGGCGAAGCCGAGCAGCAGCATCAACGGCAGATAGCCCTGAACCACCTGCAGGGTCATGGCCGCATGGCCGGCGGCGGGGTTCCGGTGAGCTTCGCGCGTGCGGCCTGTGCCTGAACACAGGTCACGCCGATCACGTAGTAGATGTCGTCGGCACTGCAACCGCGCGACAGGTCATTGGCAGGGCGATTCAGTCCTTGCAGAAGGGGCCCGATGGCCTTGGCCCCACCGATGCGCTCGGCGAGCTTGTAGCCGATGTTGCCGGCGTCGAGGCTCGGAAATATCAGCGTGTTGGCGTGTCCTTCGACCTGCGAATGCACGACCTTGCGCTGTGCGATCTCGGAGACGATGGCGGCGTCGAGTTGCACGTCGCCGTCAATGGCGAGTTGCGGACGCGCCTCCTTGACGAGCCGGGTCGCTTCCACGACCTTGTCGACGGCGGCGTGTTTCGCGCTGCCGCTCGTCGAGAACGACAGCATGGCCACGCGCGGCGGCTCCATGAGCAGCGCGGCGGCGCTGTCGGCCGCGGCCAGTGCAATCTGCGCCAGTTGGGCGGCGTCGGGATCGACGACGAGGGCGCAGTCGGAGAAGATCAGGCCGCCCTTCATCGTATGGAACGGTTCGCAGAGCATCATCAGGAAGAAGCTCGACACGAGCTGGAACGACGGTTCGATGCCGATGATCTGGATGGCCATGCGCACCACGTCGGCCGTGGTGTTGACCGCGCCGGCGACCGAGCCGTCCGCGTGCCCGAGCCGCACCATCATGTTGGCGAAGCCCAGCGGCATGCGCATTTCCTCGCCTGCCTGGGCACGTGTCATGCCTTTCCTGGCGCGCATCGAATACCACATTTCCGCGAAGGCGTCGGTCATGTCCGAGGTGGCGGGGTCGACCAGTTCCATGCCGGTCAGGTCGACGCTGGCCGTGTCGGCGGCGCGTTGCGTCTTGCCGATATCGCCCACGAGCACGATGCGCGCGATGCCGTCGCGCGTCGCGCGAGCGGCTGCGTGCAGCACCCGCTCGTCTTCGGACTCGCACAGCACGATGCGCATCGGTGCGCGGCGCGCGGTATCGATGATGCGATTGATGGCTTTCATGATGTCGAAAAAGAAAAAAGCGCCCCCGGCACCCACAGAGCCGGGAGCGCTGTCACACGACTGACGTCAGGCGCTCAGACGTAATCCTTGTACTTGTCGAGCATGCGCACCGGCTTGGAGAGTGCGTCGCGGCGGAACGGATCGCCCAGTTCGCGGGTGCACATGATCTCGATGATGGTCGTCTTGCCGTGGTTCATCTGCAGGTCGATGGCCTTCTTGAGCGCGGGACCGACGTCTTCCAGACGATCGACCACGATGCCCTCGGCGCCCATCGCGCGGGCGATGTTGGCGAAGCTCGGGCTGTCGAGTTCGCCGGCGACGAAGCGACGGTTGTAGAAGTCCACCTGGTTCTTCTTCTCGGCGCCCCATTGACGGTTGTGGAACACCACGGCCGTGACCGGAATGTTGTGACGCACGCAGGTCAGCGTTTCCATCAGGCTCATGCCCCAGGCGCCGTCGCCGGCGTACGAGATGGCCGGACGGTGCGGTGCGGCCACCTTGGCGCCGATGATCGTCGGGAAGGCGTAGCCACAGTTGCCCCAGCTCATCGCCGCGAAGAAGCTGCGCGGCTTGTTGAAGCGCAGGTAGCTGTTGGCGACCGAGTTGATGTTGCCGATGTCGGTGGAGACCATGACGTCCTCCGGCATCGCTTTTTCCAGCTCGCGCAGCACTTGACGCGGGTGCAGGTACTCACCCCCGTTGAAGGTCTTCTCGTGCTTCTGCTCCTCGATCATGTCGAGGCTGTACGGGTCGCGCTCGTGGGTCCACTCGTCGAGTTCCTTCTCCCAGGCGGCCTTTTCCGAGGCGATCTGGTCGGCACGCGCGGCGCGCGTGGCGTCGCAGGCGAGGGTGCGTTCGGCCAGGCGTTGCGACAGCGCGATGGCGGCAGCCTTCGCGTCGCCGCAGATGCCCACCGAGATCTTCTTCACGAGGCCGAGCATCTTGTGATCGGCGTCGATCTGGATGATCTTGGCTTGCTTCGGCCAGTAGTCCATCCCATGCTGCGGCAGCGTGCCGAACGGTCCGAGACGCGAGCCGAGCGCGACGACCACATCGGCCTGCGACAGCAGCTTCATGGCGGCCTTCGAGCCTTGATAGCCGAGCGGGCCGCACCACAGCGGATGATTGGCGGGGAACGAGTCGTTGTGCAGGTAGCTGTTGACGACCGGTGCGCCCAGCCGTTCGGCGAGGGCCTTGCATTCCTCGACGGCGTCGGCCATGACCACGCCGCCGCCCGAGATGATGACCGGGAACTTGGCGTTGGCGAGCAGCTCCGCGGCTTCGTTCAGGCGCTCTTCACCGCCCGCGCCGCGATCCAGGCGCTGCGGACGCGGAATCTCGGCCTTGATCTGGCCGTAGAAGTAATCGCGCGGAATGTTGAGTTGCGTCGGGCCCATTTCGGCCATGGCGCGGTCGAAGCAACGGCCCGTGAATTCGGCCATGCGGGCCGGGTGAGTCACATGGCCCTGATACTTCGTGAATTCCTGGAACATCGGCAGCTGCTTGGCTTCCTGGAAGCCGCCCAGACCGATGCCCATCGTGCCGGCTTCGGGCGTCACGATCACGACCGGGCTGTGCGCCCAGTACGCGGCGGCAATGGCCGTCACGCAGTTGCTGATGCCGGGACCGTTCTGGCCGATCACGACACCGTGGCGGCCCGACACGCGGGCATAGCCGTCGGCCATGTGACCCGCACCTTGCTCGTGGACCACCGGAATCAGACGAATGCCGGCCGGTGCGAAGATGTCCATTGCATCCATGAAGGCCGAGCCCATGATCCCGAACATTTCGCTCACGCCGTTGGCGACCATCGTTTCAACGAATGCCTCCGAGGGCGTCATCGTTTGCGGACCGGCGTCGGACGCGGTCATTTGCTGGGTGGCCGTAGCCGGATCTTTGGCGTTCATGGGTGTCTCCAGTAAAAATTAAACGGAACAAATTATTCCGATTTAGTTGCTTAGGTGGAAATCTAGGCGATCTGAGTGTTATGGTCAATCAGTATTTTTATTATTTGGTACGTTTTGTATTAAAAAATGAGATTGACCGTCGCCGTGGCGGACTTCCACGATGTGCCGAGGGGATATCAGAACGCCGGACGGTCCTTCCGGAACGCGTTCTTCACTTCGATCTTGCCGTCGCGCAGGGTGAAGACATCCACCATGCGGGCTTCCACGCGCGAGCCGTCTGCCTTGGTGCCCCGGAAGGTCGACTCGGAGACGCCGCGATCGCCGGTGACGAAATGCACGCCCTCCGTCCACGAGGCGTCGGGGAAGTTCTCCCAGGCCGACTGGAAGGCCGCGCGTACGGCGTCGCGGCCTTCGAAGGTGCGCCCGAGCATGTCGGGCCCGGCCACCGCATGGAACACGCAGGTGTCGGTCATGCAGGCCATGAGGGCGTCGATGTCGTGACGATTCCAGGCGTCGTTGAAGGTCTTGAGCAACTGGAGATCGGCGGATTCGTTCTGAGTCGTCATTGCAGTTTCCGGATAAGGCAAGGGAGAAATAGGGCTCAACGCGCTTCGTCCTGCGCGTGGTACCGCTGGTAGAGGAAGCGTTGGCCGATGCGGCGGAACGGGGCGAAGCCCTGCCACTGCACGGCGCCGAACACGTTCGGGTATTGGAGTGCCGAGTCGTAGATCGGCAAGTTCCACGACGGATCGCGTTGACCGGCGATGCGCTGGGCGAGGCGGCGCCCGGCGTGCGCGGAAAACGACACGCCGTTGCCGCCGTAGCCCACCGCATAGAACAGGTTCTGGCGCGGATCGGGTTGCGTCACGCGCGGCATCATGTCGTGGCTCACGTCGACCCATCCCCACCACGAGTAGTCGATGCGAATGCCCTTGAGGGCGGGGAATTTGCGATGCAGCCCTTCGACGAGCACGGCCATGTGTTTCGGATTTTGCGCATCGGCGCCCGTGATCGAGCTGCGGCTGCCGATCTGCAGGCGGTTATCGGGCAGCAGCCGGTAGTAGTAGCGCAACGTGCGCGTATCCGTAATGACTTCGTGGGTGCGGAAGTTCGTCGCGGCGATCTCGTCGGGGGTGAGCACGCGCGTGACGAGCGAGTTCGACAGGATCGGCATGATCTTGGCGCGCAGGGCTTTGGTGACATCGTTGCGCGTATACCCGCCCGTGGCGAACGCGACCGCCTTGGCGCGCACCACGCCGCGCGGCGTGCGCACGTGATGCACGCCATTGATCGTCTCGACGCTCAGGACCGGCGTGGACGGATGCACGCGGGCACCGAGCGCGCGCGCCATGCGCAGGTAGCCGAACGCGAGCTTGAGCGGATGCACGCCGATGCCATCGGGCTCGTGCAGCGCGCCGCAGTTCTCCTGATCGTCGACGTACTGTTCGCTCACGTCGGCGCGCGAGAGGATGCGAGCGTCGTAGCCGAACACGTCGCGCATGACCTTGGCTTCGTTGCGCAGGAACTCCATCTTGCGTTCGCGATGCGCGATGTACAGGTGGCCGCCCGGCTGCGGTTCGCACTCGGGGACTTCCGCGATGAGCGACTTGAACGTGTTGAAGCCCTCGCGGATCTCGGCGTCCAGGCGAAGCGCGGTTTCCTTGCCCCAGCGCGCGATCCATTGCGAGCGATACAGGCGCCCGCTCGCGTTCTGCCCCTGACCGCCGTTGCGGCTGGTACATCCCCAGCAGGTGCGGTTGGCCTCGAGCACGGTGGCGCGAATGCCGTGCTCCCGGGCAAGGAAGAGTGCGGTGGACAATCCGGTGAAACCGGCGCCGACGATGACCACGTCGACATCGGCGTCGCCGACGAGCGGACCGTCGTCTTCCGGCGGTTCCCCGGCGGTAGCGACCCAGTAGGTGGGCGCATAGTCCATCCCGAGACCGGGACCGGACGAGACAAGCGGATCGTAAAGCGGATCGTATGGCGCGGCTTCGGCGCGACGATCCAGCGTGAAGGATTCAATCGTACCCACGGTAGGCTCCCTGACGGAAATGAGCCAATACTGCCAAGAACATTTTCCGGGGATTAGTACCACCGCCGCTTTGTGATGGTGCCAGCAGGAGACGGCCCCGCAGTGGCCTTTGCGCAGGGGGGCGTCCTCATTGCTGGCACCAAAGTTTTCTGCCATGTGGCTCTAAACGGCACGATTTTTGGCCGGGGATACTGGGCCAGACAACCGACCCCGCACGTGCGTCACGCCGATGGGTCTCGCGGGCACTGGCGCCGTGCACCCCCGCACGTCGAACCACGACTCGCGAAACGGAGACAGGACATGCTCAGATTGTTGATTGGCCTTGGGGTGCCGTATCTCGGCGTCGTCGGACTGCTGCCCTGGGCGGCGTCCGTCGAGCGCTACATCCTCGGCGTGCCGTTCATCTACGGCTGGATATTTCTGTGGTTCGTGCTCACGTCCGGCTGCCTGTGGCTGTGCTGGACGCTCTTCGACCGGCACACCGCCGAGGAACCCGCCTGACGGTCCGCGGCCGTCTTCGCGCGGCGAATTCCCGGCACACGCCGACCGGCGTGATGTCGCCGATGGCGCGCCCGACCGCAATCGAGCGCGCCCCGTTCCGAGATTCCGGAGATTGCGTCAATGGCAACCCTCATCTTTGCCGGCTTCATTCTGTTGTCGGTCTATCTTGCTTTGCGTGCGCGCGGTGGACGCGGTCCGCAAAGCGTCCATGACTTTTTCGTGGCGTCGCGCCAGTTCGGCGCGTGGCTGGTGTTCTTCCTCGCGGCCGGCGAAATCTACAGCATCGGCACCATGGTCGGCTTCCCGGGCGGCATCTATGCCAAGGGGCCGACCTATGGCGTGTGGTTCCTCGGCTACATTCTGCTGGCGTACCCGGTCGGCTACTTCCTCGGCCCGAAGATATGGGACGCGGGCAAGCGCTACAACGCCATCACGCTGCCCGATCTGTTCAAGGGGCACTTCAACAACCGCTTCCTCGAACTGGTCGTGGCGATCACGGCGATCGTGTTCCTGCTGCCGTGGGGCCAGTTGCAGTTCACCGGCCTGGTCGCCGCGCTCAAGGGGTTGGGGTGGAATTTCCAGCCGTTGTGGCTGATATGCTTCTCCGCCATGCTGGCGTTCGTCTATATCGCGATTGCCGGGGTGCGGGCATCGGCTTATATCGCGGTGCTCAAGGACGTGCTGATGGTCGCGGCCATCGTCATCACCGGCGTGGCGGTGGCGTGGGAGTCGGGCGTGACGCCGGTATTCCAGGCGGCGAGCCAGCACGTGAGCAACGCGATGAGCACGCAGCAGCTCACGTTTGCCATGACGACCATCGTGTTCCAGTCGCTGGGCATGTACGTGATGCCTTTCGGCGTGCAGAACTTCTTCACGGCCAAAAGCGCTTCGACGATCCGTCGCACGCAGATCGCCATGCCCCTCTACATGCTGATGTATCCGTTCCTCGTGCTCGCGTCGTACTACGCGATCGCGCAGAACATTACGCTCGCTTCGCCAAACGAAGCGTTCTTCGCCGCCGTGACGCAGCTGTTGCCGTCGTGGCTGGTCGGACTCGTTGCCGCCGGTGCGGCGCTGTCGGGCCTGCTGGTGCTTGCGGGCATCTGCCTCGCGCTGGGGCCCATCGTCACGCGAAACATCCTGTCCGGCATGCCCGAGCACCGTCAGAAGGCCAGCTCGAAGGTGGTGATCGTGCTGTATCTGCTCGGCTCGATCGTGCTGACGCTGCTCACGCCGAATCTCATGCTCACGCTCATCAACATGGCGTACTACGGGGTGACGCAGTTCCTGCCCGGCGTGATCGCGGTGGTCTTCCGCATGCGCGTGCGGGCGACGGCCGTCGCGGCGGGCGTGCTGGCCGGGCAGGGGCTTGCGCTCGTGCTCTACTACAAGAATCCGGACCTCGGCGGGGTGAACCTCGGGCTGATCTGCCTGGTGGTCAACGTCGTGGTGATGTCGGTGCTCAACGTGATCCTCGGCGGCCGCCGCGCCGAATCGATGGACGCTCGCGTGGGCACGCTTTCCACCTACAAGAAGTGAAGATGACAGACAGAGCAGACAGAGACGCCAGCGCAGCGCAGGACGTCACGGCGAGCCGAGACGATATCCGCGTCTACGTGGCGCGCAAGATCCTGACGATGAACCCTGCGCAGCCCGTCGCGACGCACGTGGCCGTGCGCGACGGTCGCATCCTCGCCGTGGGCGGATTGCAGGAAATGCGTCGCTGGACCGACGCCGCGCCCATCGAGACGCTGCACGACAAGGTGCTGATGCCGGGTCTGGTCGAGGGCCATTGCCATTTGATGGAAGGCGCGATGTGGGACGCGGTTTATGTCGGCTACTACGACCGGCGCGGCCCCGATGGGCATCTCTGGGAGGGGCTGAAGACGCCCGTGGCGGTGCTCGACCGCCTCAGGGCGGCGCTGCAACGCATGACCGATGACCACAAGCCGTTGCTCGCCTGGGGTTACGATCCGATCTTCTTCGAAGACACGCCACTGGTCGCGCGCGATCTCGATGGCGTGTCGGTCACGCGTCCGATCGCGATCCTGCATGCCAGCGTGCATTTGATGAACGTCAACACGGCAATGCTCGAGCTCGCGGGCATCGACGGCGACACTGACGTCGAGGGCGTCGTGATGGGGGAGGACGGCGAGCCGACCGGCGAGCTCCAGGAGTTCGCCGCCATGTTCCCGGTGTATCGCGTGATCGGCGAGGGGTTGTCGATTGCGGCGAGCGAGAGCACGCGCGCCATCTGGAACTTCGGGCGCGTGGCGCAGCTCGCCGGTGTGACGACCGCGACCGATCTGGTCAACGATCTCACGCCCACGGGTAACGCCAACCTGCACGAAGTCACCCGGGACCCGGCGTTCCCGATTCGCATCGTGCCCGCGTTCGCGCCGCAGCGCTGTCCGGAGGGCGGACCGCAACGGGTGCTGGAAGCCCGCGAGACCAACACCGACAAACTGCATTACGGCCCGGTGAAGTTCATCGTCGACGGATCGATCCAGGGATTCACGGCGCGGTTGCGATGGCCCGGCTATCACAACGGCAAGCCCAATGGCCTGTGGCTGATCCCGCCGTCGCAACTCGTCGAGACATTCATGCCGTTTCATGCGGCAGGCCTGCAATTGCACATCCACACGAATGGCGACGAGGCGACGGAAGTCGTGCTCGATGCGCTCGAAAAGTTGCTCGCGCTGCATCCGCGCACCGATCATCGCCACACGTTGCAGCACTGCCAGATGGCGGACCTGGCGCAGCTCACCCGTGCGCAACGCCTCGGCTTGTGCGTGAACTTCTTCGCGAACCACGTCTACTATTGGGGCGATGCTCACTACCAGCAGACGATGGGACCGGACCGTGCGAACCGCATGGACGCGGCAGAGATCGCCCGCCGGATCGGTTTGCCCTTCGCATTGCATTCCGACGCACCGATCACGCAGCTCAGCCCGCTGTTCACTGCGTGGTGCGCGGCAAAGCGCGAGACGTCGTCGGGCCGCTTGCTCGGCGAATCGCTGCGGCTGCCGGTCGACGACGCGTTGCGCGCCATCACCATGGGTGCGGCGTTTTCGTTGGGAATGGACCATCTGATCGGCAGCATCGAAGTCGGGAAATATGCGGACTTCGCGGTGCTCGACGCCGATCCTTACGAAGTTCCGCTCGACGACCTGCGACAGATGCCCGTATGGGGCACCGTGCTCGGCGGCGAGATCTTCCGCGCGCCGGCGTGAGGCCGATGCGACACGATGACCGTGCGGGGATGGCGTCGGCGGCCGCGAAACAGGCCGCCGATCCGGGAGCGAGGGCCCCGCGCCCGCCCATTCCGATGATCGTGCTGGGCGGCTATCTTGGCGCGGGCAAGACGACAATCGTCAATGCACTGCTGCGCAACGCCGACGGCTTGCGCGTGACGGTGCTCGTGAACGACTTCGGCGCGATCAACATCGATGCCTCGCTGATTCGTGAGCGCGGCGACGACGTGATCGGTCTCGAGAACGGCTGTGTCTGCTGCACCATCGGCGGACGCCTCGTCGAAACGCTGATCGCGCTTGGCGAGCGCGAGGTGCGCCCCGATCTGCTCGTGATCGAGGCGAGCGGCGTGTCCGACCCGATGCGTATTGCGCAGGTGGGGTTGCTCGATCGCGCCTTTCGCCTGCACGGCATTGTCGTGGCCGTGGATGCGAGCGGCATTGACGACACGCTCGACGACCGTTATGTGGGCGATATCGCGCGCAGGCAGATCGCGGCGGCGAGTACGCTCGTGCTGACCAAGGCCGATCTCGTCACGCCGGACGATCAGCAGCGAGTGAGGGCGCGACTGTCATCGCTCGGGGCGACGCAGATCGTCGTGACGGCGGACAATGGCGTGGTCTCGCCCGCGATTCTGTTTCCGGACGACGCGCTCACGATACCTGGTCTGCTCACCCCACGGCCATTGCGCCGGTCCCGCGACGCGCTGCCCGAGGGATTGCGCGCCTTCGACTGGCAGACGGACGGCCTGATCGACCGCGAGCGATTGAAGGCGGCGCTGGCGTTGTGCCCGGGCAAGCTCCTGCGGGCCAAGGGGTTCGTGGCGCTCCCTGGCGAGCGCATGAGCGAGATGCATGCGGTCGGCGCCCGCGTGGCGTTCACACGACGACCGGAGATGTCGCGCCGCCCGTCGCATATCGTCGTCATCGGCGTGCTGACCGACGAGGAGATCGTGCAATTGCGATCGGCATTTCGGGCGTCGACACTTCCCGGCGACGCCGCCGCCTGACGAACCGCCTGCGGTGAGTTCGGTTGGGGGAAATCGCAGACGTTGCCGGATCATTCCTGCAATCGGTCCTTCGGCATCCGGCAGAGACTGGACATCTCCCGCTCTCCCGAGGATCTCCGCATGATCAATGCCGACGTACAGTCCGTCTCGACGTTCCCGTTTCAGGGCTACCCCGCGTCCCAGCTGAGCGCGCGCCGTCTCGCGGTGCTCGATGAGTTCGACGCGGCAATGGATACCGGCGCGGCACCCCGCCACGCGATCGAAACCTTTCTGAAGTCGTTCACGTCCATGGGGCCATGGGACAGCTTCAAGGACTGGTTCGCGCACGGCGGTACGAAGCAGGACGTCCTCGTGGCCGTTGCCCGATGCCACGTGGCATCGTTCGAGGAGGGACAATGCTTCTTTGCGGGAGGCGACGATCGCGATAGCGTCAACGTGGATTCGCTCACGGTGTTGCGCGAACTGAACCCGGACGTCAGAAGCGCCATTCTGGCGAGTCCCACGCTGGGGGTGAACCAGCAGATTCACTTCTTCCTGCCGGGCACGTCGTTGTGCGTGCCGCTCGGCACGGCCTGTCTGGGCGACGGTGACGGCGCGCTCACCCGCGCGGAAGCCGTGGGTGTTCTCACGCAAGGTGTCGAAGACGCCGGGCCGCTGCTTGCGCAGTTCATCGCCAGCGAGCGAAGCAGCAGGTTCCTGACCGTATGGCGCGATCTGCTCGAACGAGCGCGGCACGAGAATGGCTGGAAAGAAGCCATGACGCCAGAGAATGTCGAGCGCGTCGGCTTCGTCTGCGAGCATATCGCCAGCCAGGCCGAATCGTCGGCACTGGGCGCCTTGTGGTACCGACACGCCGCCGAGGCGTTCTGCGAGGCGGACAGCCACGAGAACGCGGCGCGCGCGTTCGTCAATGCGGCGAGCGTGTTCAGCGGAGCGCACGACGAGAAATCGGCCAAAACGGCATCGCGCAACGCGGGCTACGCGTTCACGCGTCAGTTCGACGAGATGGATGGCGGCCAGACCGATCGCGGCATACGAGTGCTGCGCGATGCCTTCAACGCATTCGATTACGCCGGCGCATATGACTCGGCGCTCTGGACAGGGATGACACTGCATCGTCATCTCTGCGACGGCGGGCAAGCGGAAGCGGCGGCGGAAGTCGCCAGGCGGATCGCTGCCGTCATGCGCCGCAACGGACTCCCGGGGCAGGCTGTCGGTTGGGAAGCCATGGGGGCGGAGCCCCCGAACGCCGGGCAAGTGGCGCGGAACGAATAGCCTGCGCACCCGATGTAGAGCGGGCCGTGCGAACCCGCGTCGGGCCACGTTGGCAGCGCCGTCCCGACGCCGTCGCGCGCCTGCTGCGTCTTCGCACCCAATGCGCATCCTCTGCGCAACCTCCACGTCTTCGAACCGAACGCCCATGCCATCGATCACGTCGACGACTGCCACGAATTTTCCACTGGTGGCCTATCCCGCACAGCGTCTTAGCGAGCGGCGCCTGGCAGCGCTCTCAGCCTTCGAGCAGCGCATGACGTCCGCCGCGGCGCCCGTACCCGACGAGGTGTTTCGGACATTCGTCCGGGAATTCACCAGCATGGGGTGCCGGGACAGTGCACTCGACGGTCTTGCGCGAGGGGGCGGAAAACGCATCAGTCTCCTGGCCGCGGCGCAGTCCCACATCGCGTCGTATACCGCCGGACAGGCCTATCTGCTTCGCGATCCCGATCGACGCTTCGATGCGTCGCGCTATCTCCTCGATCAACTCGGCAGCGAAGCACGCTGCGCGATGCTGGCGAACCCGGCGTTGTCCGAGAGCGGGCGGGTCGTACTCTGCTTTCCTGATTCATGCCTGCGGCTTGCGCTGGATGCAACGTGTTTCGGCACGGGGGACGGGGCCATCACGAGCGAAGAAGCGCTCGCCTTGCTGCAAACGCGCGATGACACACTGCAAACGTTGATCGGTCGACTCGTCACGCTGATGCCGGAGAATTCCGGCGATCTGCCGGGCAAGCAGAATTTCCGCGATTGGCGCGCGCTGCTCGAGGCGGCGCAAGCGGCCAGCCATCGGGACAAGGAACACGGGGCGGAGGTCGGGTTCGATACATTCGATATCGACGCGGACCTCGCGAGCGGCTTCCTGCATCTGTCGAAAATGGCGGATTGCCAGGACGATGCCAAGCGCATGCTGGTCGCCTGTGCCCGCCAGCACACCGATTCCGGATCACCGCGCAAAGCCGCGCAGGCCTGGTGTCGCCTTGGTGAATTTCTCGAAACGTGGCGGACCGATCCGGGGTTGCAGGAACCTGCCCCACGTGCCTGGCAGGCGTCGCTGTCCTCGGCGTCAAAAGTCGTTGTGCGTGGTGTCGCGGGCGAAGCGGGGAGGGGCGCGGGCGCATGCCGTGAACTGCGGGAGCAATTGCGACGCGAGACGGCCGACGCGTTTCTACAGGCGGCCAATCTTCTCCTGCAATGTGGGGAAACGGAGGATGTCCGCGCGTGCCTCGGCCGCGTGCGCATTTTGTTCGATGGCGCGATGACGAGCGCCAACTGGTTGTCCGCCGCGCATATCGGCGCAACGCTCTACGCGCAATACCGGACCGCCGGATGGCCTGACCAGGCGCAGGCGATCGCGCGGCAGATGATCGCGCCACACCACGTGTTGGGGAACGGCGACGAGACCCGGAAATGGGAGCGTCGCGCGATTTCGCCCGAGTGACCACGATGCCCGCCATTGCCCCTACTGCCCCCATCGCCCACCCCAATTTCCCCGTTGCCGATTACCCCGGCGCGTGCCTGAGCGAGCGTCGGCTGAGCCGACTCGACGAGCTGGACCGGGCGCTTGCCGACAATGCGGCTCCTTCCGACACGATTTTCAACGCATTTCTCGACAAGTTTCGGTACATGGGTCCACTGGACCTCTTCTATGACAAGTTCTGTCGAGGGGGCGTCAAGGCGGATCTTCTGACGTGTGCGGCGTACTGCCACGTGGGATCGTACCGTTCAGGCCGCGCGTATCTGGCGGCGCAGAAACTGATCAAGCGCGTGAGCGGAGATGCGTTGTCGCTGATCGCCGCGATTGCGCCCGAGGCCCGGCAGGTGATTCTCGATACGGCCGTACTTGGTGATGGCGGACAGATCGTGCTGATCGTTCCGCTGTCGGGCTTGCGCGTGCCGATCGGCGCGGCATGTTTCGGCGACGGCAAGGGGGCGATCAGCGCGGCCGAAGCCGCGAGATTGCTGCTGCACTGCGACACTGAAGGGCGAACCTTGCTCAATCGCTTCGTCGTCGAGCTCAGGGGGATTCCGTACGATCCGGACGCTGCCCTCGTCCTGCCGTCTTGGTATGCGCTGCTGCGGCGAGGCAGAGACGGCCTCTCCGGGCAGGATCTGGCACACATCCACGCGCATCTGACCGACATGGGGGCGGCCTTCCGCGAACTGGCGCAAGGCGCGCTGGCAAATCCGCGGCGCCGTACGCTGCCGCTGATTCCCGCGTTGACGGCGAGCGCGACGGCCTACCATTCCGCCCGGGGCTTCGCGAGTGAGGCGCAGATGTGGCGGGAAGTCGCCAGACATCATCGGGCTGCCGGCGACTTCGACGCGGCGCGTGTCGCGCAAGGTTGCGCGGGCGCGGCGTTCGTTGCGGCGGCCAACGAGGCGGCGGACCCCGCATACAGCGCCGAGATGCATTTGCTCGCCTCGGCGTTCGACGCCTTCGCGGCGGCGCCCGATCCCTCGGCGATGGTGACGACGGGACGCGCGCTACTCCGGCACTATGCGCGGCGCGCCATGGTGCCGGAAGCGATGCGAATCGCTCAGGCGACGGGGCTCGATTTGCCGATGGAGCTCCGTCGCCAGGTTCAACCGCCTTCCGTCAAATCTCGAATCCCGGATCAGGCGAGCGCAACTTGCGCCAGATCGAACGAACCGTGAACGCCACGAGCAATACCGTCAGGCTGACCACGCCCAGGGCAAGCGGCGTGCGTTGGTCGGGGATGAACGCCATCGCGCCGACGATCGACAGCATGCCGATGATCGCGACCCACGTGAGATACGGAAAGCCCCACATGCGCACCTTGAGCTTGCCCGGCGCTTCGCGCTCCAGCCGCTTGCGCAGCTTCAATTGCGAAAAGGCGATCAGCACGTATACGAAAATCGCTACCGTCCCATAGGAATTCACGAGAAAGGCGAACACCGTATCCGGCGACACGTACGACATCACCACTGCCGCGTAGCCGAACAGCGTGCCCACGAGAATGGCGCGAACCGGCACGCCGCGCGCGTTGAGCTTGGCGAGCGAGCGGGGGGCGTCGCCCCGGCGCGTGAGCGCGAACAGCATGCGCGACGACGCGTACAGACCCGAATTCAACGCCGAGAGTACCGCCGTGAGTACCACGGCATTCATGATGTGCGCTGCAGCCGGTATGCGCATCGCTTCGAGTGCGCTCACGTACGGCGTGGCCATGCTTGCCGAATTCCAGGGCACGAGCATCACCACCAGCAGGATCGAGCCGATGTAGAAGAACAGCACGCGGCCGATGACCGAGTTGGTTGCCCGTGCCACGGCCTGCTGCGGTTCGGCGGCTTCGGCGGCGGCGATCGTCACGATTTCCGCGCCAAAGTAGAAGCCGGTGGCGGCCACCGCCCCCGCCATGACCGGGCCGATGCCGTTGGGCATGAATCCACCGTGCGAGAGCAGATGCCCCGTGCTCGCGACCGCGCCCGGCCACATGCCGAACACGAAGAGCGCGCCGAGGAACAGGAACACCACGATGGCGGCAACCTTGATCGAGGCGAACCAGAACTCGAATTCGCCGTACGATGCCACCGACACCAGATTCGTCAGCGTGAGCACGACCAGCAGCGTCAGGCTGATGGCCCACGCGGGGATGTCCGGCAGCCAGAACTGGATCAGGTTGGCGCCCGCGACGGCCTCGACGGCCACCACGATCACCCAGAAGTACCAATACATCCATCCGGTCAAAAAGCCGGCGAGCTCGCCGCCCACGGGCTTGTCGTTCCACGCCAGACGCGCATACTCGTAAAACGACCCGACGGCCGGCAGGGCGCAGGCCATCTCGCCGAGCATGCGCATGACGAGCACCACCAGCGCCCCGGTGATCAGAAACGACAGCACGGCAGCGGGGCCTGCCGCATGCACCACCACGCCGCTCCCGACGAATAGACCCGCACCGATCACGCCGCCCAGCGCGATCATGCTCATGTGCCGCTGCTTGAGGCTCGACTGGAGATGGGCGCCGCTGTCACGACTGGTCATGGCGACCTCCGGTGATGAGCGTCGCCGTGGCGCGCGATGCGTCGATGACGCGGTGCAAGCGGGGGGACGAAACGATAGGGGGGAAAATACGCGGGAAAGTGCGCGTGGAAATGCGCGGGATTACAACGCTTGTCTCGACTACCACACAACCTCCTGAATGCCTTGTTTGACGTCAGGTGCGGCCGGGGGAAGCCGCCCTGCGTCTCTTGTGATGACCAACGGACCGCGACTGCCTTGTCAGACCTTGCCTTTCCAGGGCACCAGCACGCGCTCGAGATAGCGCATGATCAGATCGAACCCGAAGGCGAAGAAGCCGATCACGATGATCCCCATGATCACGATGTCCGACGCGAGGAACTCCGCCGCGTTGAGCACCATGAAGCCGAGGCCGCTCGAAGCCGCGACCATTTCGGCGGCCACCAGCGTGGTCCAGCCCACGCCGATGCCAATTCGCATGCCGGTGAAGATCTCCGGCAGTGCGGACTTGACGATCACGTGCATCACGATCTGGCGCGGGGATGCGCCCATCGAGTACGCCGCGTGAATCTGTTCCATCGATACCGAGCGAACGCCGGCGCGCGCCGCGATCGCCAGCGGTGCGAAGATGGCCAGGTAAATCAGGAAGACTTTCGAGAACTCGCCAATGCCGAACCAGATGATCACGAGCGGCAGGTAAGCCAGCGGCGGCAGCGGACGATAGAACTCGATGGGCGGATCGAATACGCCGCGCGCAATGCGCGACACGCCCATCAGAATGCCGACCGGAATGGCGGTGACGCAGGCGAGCGCAAACGCGCCGAACACACGGTACAGACTCGCGAGCGTGTGTTGCCACAGCGTCGAACCCGCGAAGCCTTCCGTCGAGACCTGCAGGAATTTCTCGACGATCGCGCGCGGTCCCGGCAGGAACAGCGGCTTGATCATGCCCGACGAGGTGATGGCGATCCACAGGAGCAGGAGCGCGGCAACCGTCACGATGCTGATGACGAGGCTCGGACCCTGGCCGGGCGCGCCGAACGATTCGCCCGCCTTGACCGGGCGCGGGGCGAACATTCGGGCGAACAGGCCGCGCTGGCGCGGCGGCCGGGGCGATTGGGGCGACAGCGACGCCGGGCGTTGCACGCCGGTGCCGGGGGTGGTGACAGGTTTGGTCATCATGATGGCAACGTCTCCGAATCAGGCCGCAACCGCGCTGGCGCCAGACGTCGCCGTCTGTCCCGCGCGCTCGTCGCCGTAGATGATGCTGAGCACGGTCTCGCGCATGGCGATGAAATCGGGACTCGACTTGATCGCGCGTGCATCGCGGCACTCGAGGTAGCGCTTGTTGAAGTCGAGTTCGTAGGTGTGCGTGATCCGGCCCGGGCGCGGCGACATCACGATCAGCCGGCTCGCCAGGAAGAGCGCTTCTTCCACGCTGTGGGTGATGAAGAAAATCATCTTCTGCGTCTCGCGCCACACGTCGAGCAGCAGCTCCTGGATGGTCTCGCGCGTGAGGGCATCGAGCGCGGCCATCGGCTCGTCCATGAGCAGCATCGACGGATTGCACGTGAGTGCGCGTGCAATCCCCACGCGCTGCTGCATGCCGCCGGAGAGCTGGTAGATCATGTGGTTGTGGAAGTCCTGCAGCCCGACGAGCGCCAGGTTGCGCGCCGCGCGCTCGCGACGCGCTGTCTTCGGCACGCCTTGCAGCTTGAGGCCGAATTCGGTGTTCTCCATCACGCTCAGCCACGGCAGCAGCGCATGCTTCTGGAACACCACGCCGCGGTCGGCGCCGGGGCCTTCGATGGGCGCGTTGCCGAGCAGCAGTTCCCCCGACGTGGGTGCGATGAAGCCGGCCATCAGACTGAGCAGCGTGGTCTTGCCGCAGCCCGAGGCACCGAGCGCCACGACGAAATCGCCGGGTGCGATGGTCAGATCGACGTGCGCGAGCGCCTGCACCTGCTCGCCGGGCCGCCGGCCGGGATATACGACGCTGACGTCGTTGACGATGAGTTGTTCCATGAAGCCCTTCTCCTGTCGATCGAGCGATCGGGGAGGGGCCGTCGCGCCGAACCCTGTCGGCGCCACGGCCCCGATACGGCTTACTTCAGTTTGAGAGCGGCGTCGACATAGCGCGACGTGACGTACGGGGTGTAATCCGCCTTGACGGCGTTGATCTTCTGCTGGCCCTTGAGGAACTCGGCCGTGTCCTTGAGCGCCTTGGCCGCGCGGCTGTCCTTGCCGCCGCCCAGCCATTCCGACGACGCCTGCTGTTGGGCGGACGGGAACGCGTACAGCGAGAGCGCGCCCGGCACGTCTTCCGGCTTGCCGCCGATCATCTTCACGATGGCCTTGACCTGCGGCGACGCGGGCGTCCACGCGGCATGGTTCTGACGGTACGCCGCGTCGGCGTCGGCGATTACCTTGACGAACTTCGCCATGAAGTCGGCGTTCGCCTCGCCCCACTTGCGGTCGACGGCAATGCCGTCGAACGTCGGCTTGCCCTGTTTCGACAGCTCGCCGGACGTGATGAGCACGTGGCCGCTTTGCTTGATCTGCGCAAGCGCCGGATCCCACACGTAGGCCGCGTCGATGTCGCCTCGCTCCCAGGCCGCGACGATCTGGTTCGGCTGCATGTTGAGCACCTGCACTTCCGTGGGCTTGATCCCCCATTGCTGCAGCGCAAACATGGTGTGGTAGTGGGTCGTGGAGACGAACGGTACACCGATCTTCTTGCCCTTCAGGTCAGCCGGCGTCTTGATGTTCGACGCATTGCGCACGACCATCGCCTCGGCCTGGTTGATGTCGTCGAGGATCCAGAACAGTTGCAGATCCAGCCCCTGGGACACCGCCGCCGCCATCGGACTCGAGCCGAGTACGCCGATCTTGATATCGCCCGACGCCAGCGCCGTGGCCACCTTGGCGCCGGATTCGAACTGGCGCCAGTGGATCTTGTAGCCCGTCGCCTTTTCGAACTCGCCGCTGGCGATGGCCGTGAGCCACGGGTCGACGATCTGCTGGTACGCGATCGTCACCTCCTTCTCCTGCGCCTGCGCCGTGGCCGGCAGCGTCAATCCGAGCGTAAGCGCCGCGGGCAAGGCCGCCGCCGCCAGTGCTGTGGCGGCGAACGCCCGTCGCAGCCGGTTCGGAAGTCCATTCATGGTTCACCTCTAGTCGGGAAGTTTTTCGATGGAACACTCGGGGTTGACGCAATTGGCGTGTCGAATCGGCGTCAAGTGTCTGCATCATTGCCGCCAGCATTTTTGTTCGTTAGAGCCAGTTGGCCGCATTTGATGATGCCAACTGGTCCAGTGACCCCATCACCCGTCCGCAACCCGCATGGATGCTCGAATCGGCCACAATTCGGCGGAACTGCGGATAAACCCCAATTCGGAATTAACGTCACCGCCTGATGAGTAATAATTGACGTTCTGGAAGTGACAGGATGAGGTGGCGCGATGTCGAGCCGGATTTCAGCGGCGATGTGGAACCAGTTGTTTCTGATGTCGGCGCGCGCCGGCATGAGCCTGCAAAGCCAGATACGCCAGATGCTCGTCTCGGCGATTCTGGACGAGCGGCTCATGCGTGGCGCCGCGGTGCCGTCGTCGCGCGAGCTGGCCGAAGGACTGGGGGTGGCGCGCAACACGGTGGTGCTGGCCTATCAGCAACTGGTCGACGAGGGCTACCTGATCGCAAGGGAGCGGCGCGGTTACTTCGTCAATGGCGACATCCTGGCGCCGCGCGTGGGATCTCAGGTCGCGCCCGCACGGGACGTGCCAGAGCCTGCCGCTGGCACCATCGCGCCGCTCGATCCCGCCACGCCGGACTGGGAGGGGCGCTACGTGGTGCGGCCGTCGGGCCAGCGCAACATCGTCAAGCCCATCGACTGGCAGCAGTACCAGTACCCTTTCATTTACGGGCAGTTCGATCCGTCGATGTTCCCCACGGCCGATTGGCGCGAGTGCTGTCACAAGGCGTTGACCGTCATGGAGATTCGCGACTGGGCGCCGGACATGATCGCCCGCGACGACGAGACGTTGATCCAGCAGATTCGCACCCGGGTGTTGCCGCGTCGTGGGGTGTGGGCCGACGCCGACGAAATCGTGCTGACCAACGGGGCGCAGCAGGCGTTGTATCTGCTGGCGGACCTGCTCGTCGGGGCACGTACGACCGTCGGTATCGAAGACCCGGGTTATCCGGATGCGCGCAACATCTTTGCGATCCGCACGCCGAACCTGGTCGGCCTGCCGGTCGACGAACACGGGCTGCCGGTCGACGAGCGGCTGTCGCAATGCGACTACGTCTACGTCACGCCGTCGCACCAGTGCCCCACGACCACGACCATGCCGCTGGCGCATCGCGAGGCGTTGCTGCGCCGCGCCGAAGCCGACGATTTCGTGGTGATCGAGGACGATTACGAGAGCGAGAACAGCTATTCGGACATCCCGATTCCGGCGCTCAAGAGCCTGGATCGCAGCGACCGGGTCATCTACATCGGCAGTCTGTCGAAATCGTTCGCGCCGGGGTTGCGGCTGGGTTACATCGTGGCGCCGGCGGCGCTGGTGGCGGAGTTGCGCGCGCTGCGGCGCCTGATGATTCGCCACCCTTCGGCCTTCATCCAGCGCTCGTTCTCGATGTTCCTGGCACTGGGGCATCACGACGCGCTGCTGCGGCGTCTGGCCGACACCTATGCGAAGCGCGCCGAGGTGCTGAGCGCGGCGCTGACCACGCATATGCCGGAAGTGTCGTTCGTGCAGGTCAAGGGCGGGGCGTCGTGCTGGGTGCGCGGGCCGGAGGCGCTCAACGCCAATGTGCTGGCCGCCCGGGCGAAATCGCGAGGCATTCTCATCGAACCGGGCGACGTCTTCTTCATGGGCGATGCGCCGCCGCGCAACACATTCCGACTGGGTTTCTCGTCGATTCGCCTCGAACATATCGAGGCGGGCATCGTCGCACTTGCCGAGGTGATGCGCGAGACGTTGGCGGCGCAGTAGCGCCAGACCGGCGTCAGGGCGTGCCGTTGCGTCCGTGCACGCTCGCCATCAGTCCCACTGCGGCGCCAGACCGTCCGGGTTGACCTCGCGGCCGTTGCGCTCGAGCGCGGCGATGCGAGCCATGTCGTCGTCGGTAAGCCGCAGCGATTGGGCCAGCAGGTTGCTCGCAAGGTTCTCCCGTTTGGTGGACGATGGAATCACCGAGAAGCCGCGCTGCATCGCCCAGGCGAGCGTCACCTGCGCTGGCGTGGCCTGGTGGCGCCGTGCGATGTCGCCGATCACGGGGTCGCCCAGCACCTTGCCGTAGGCGAGCGTCATGTACGAAGTCACGTGAATGCCTTCCTGCGCGAGGAATTCGACTAACCGGGCGTTCTGCAGGTAGGGGCTCAGCTCGATCTGGTTGGTCGCGATGGCGTCCTTGCCGACGGCGGCGATGGCCTGCTTCGTCAGCGCGATGTTGAAGTTCGATATGCCGATACGGCGTGTCAACCCACGGGCCCTGGCCTCGACCAGCGCGTGCATGAATTCCTCGAGAGGTACACCGTTGTTGGGCGCGGGCCAGTGAATCAGCGTGAGGTCGACGTAGTCGGTGCGCAGCCTGGCGAGACTCTGTTCCAGGCTTGGCGCGAGCTTTTCGCGGGCGTAGTTGTCGACCCATATCTTGGTGGTCAGAAACAGGTCGCCGCGGGAGACGCCCGACTCTGCGATCGCCTGTCCGACCTCCGCTTCGTTGCCATAGATCTGCGCGGTGTCGATCGCGCGATAGCCAAGGTCGAGACCGTTTCGTACGGAATCGATCACGACCCGATCCTTCAGGCGGAAGGTGCCCAGGCCAAATGGAGGAATGTGGTTCATCCTGTAACTCCTGTGTTGAGTGATGCGCTCAAGCATCGGGGATTACTGTCGCGGCGCGTGAGGTGGAATCCCGATTTCCTTGAGGGTAGCGCGTAGTTTGCCGCCTTTACTTTTGATGAAAAAGTAGCGTATAAGCGAAATTATTTTGATTTCAAATCAATAATGAAGGTCACGCTCGACGAACTTCAGGCGTTTGCCGCCGTGGTCGACACCGGCTCGATCACGGCCGCCGCGCAGCAGCTCGGCCTTACCGTGTCGGCGACGAGCCGCACGCTCGGGCGTCTGGAAGAGAAGTTGAAGACAACGCTGCTGCGCCGCACGACACGGCGCCTGGCGCTCACGGACGAGGGCGAGGCGTTTCTGCGAAATGCCCGCTCGATCATCGACGCCGTCGAGAACGCCGAAGCGCAAATGCTCACCCGGCGGGAAAAGCCATCGGGACGCTTGCGGGTCGACGCCGCCACGCCGTTCATGCTCCATGTGATCGTGCCGCTCGTGGCGGGCTATCGCGAACGCTATCCGGAGGTGGAGCTCGAGCTCCACAGCAACGAAGGCATCATCGACCTGCTGGAGCGGCGGACCGACGTGGCGATTCGCATCGGGCATCTCAAGGATTCCACGTTGCACAGCCGTCTGATCGGTCACAGTCGCGTGCGAATCCTCGCGAGCCCCGCCTATTTGCAAGCTCACGGAACCCCACGTAAGGCAGAGGACCTCGCAAGGCATTCGCTGCTGGGATTCAGTCAACCCGAATCGCTCAACGCATGGCCGATTGCCGGCGCCGGCGCCGACGGCGCGCCGCACCGGATCGTGCCGGACATCGTGTCGTCGAGCGGCGAAACACTGCGCCAGCTGGCGCTCGAAAGCGCGGGAATCGTGAGTCTGTCGGATTTCATGACGGTGCGTGATCGCGAGGCAGGCCGTCTTGTGCAGATCCTCGCGCGTCAGACCCTGGACGTGCGCCAGCCGATTCAGGCGGTCTATTACCGAAACACGGCAATATCGTCGCGAATCGCGTCGTTCGTCGATTATCTGGTGGCCGCGCTCGGCGAGCCGGCGACGCAAGGCAAGGGCAAATCATGGACGGCGTCATGACGGCGAGCGTCGCGGCGCCTTCGCGCGAGCCGGTCGCCGACGTCCCAACGCCGAAATACGTCGCCTTCGGCGCTTCGCACGTCTAATATTTCACCGAAGCGGCGTGCACGGCGATCCGGGCGGACCTGCCCGGGGGATGCGCGCGCGACACAACACGCCGGGGAGTCGTCATGCAGGCAAACGTTCGCGGTAGGGTCTGGAAGTGGAGCAAGCGAGGGCTGGTGGCGTTGCTGCTGGTCCTCGGAACGCTTCTGGCACTTCGCATCTACGACACCCAACGTGGTCCGGGGCTGTCGCTGTGGCACACCTATGTGCCGCCAGACTGGCATGCGGCGCAGATCGATCACGCCACATGGGGCGCCTATCTCGACCATGAGAACGCGTTGTTCGACGATGTTCGCGAGCATGTGAGCGACCAACTGCCGCCCGACGAGCGGGTCGCGAGCAACCGGTTCAATCCGCGCAGTGCCATCTATCCCGAGCATTTCAAGCAGGACTGGAACCGTTCCTACACGCTGATGCCGCAGGGCACGCCGCGTGGCGTGGTGGTGCTGCTGCACGGCCTGACGGATTCGCCTTACAGTCTGCGGCACATCGGTCGGCGTTATCGGCGTGACGGCTTCGCGGTGGTGGCGATCCGCTTGCCCGGTCACGGCACGGTACCGGCCGGGCTGACCGATGCGACGTGGGAGGACTGGCGCGCGGCTACCCGGCTGGCGGTCCGCGAGGCGCGCGCGCTCGTGCCCGCGCCCGCGCCGCTGCATCTCGTCGGGTTCTCGAACGGCGGTGCGCTCGCGATGCAGTTCGCACTCGACGCACTGGAGAACGACACGCTCGCACGGCCCGACCGGCTGGTGCTGATCTCTCCGATGATCGGCATCACCCGCTTCGCGCGTTTTGCCGGGCTGGCCGCCTTGCCCGCGTTCCTGCCGCCGTTTGCGAAAGCGGCCTGGCTTGGCATCGTGCCCGAGTTCAATCCGTTCAAATACAACTCGTTTCCCGTGAACGGTGCGCGCCAGTCGTACGCGCTCACGCAGGCACTTCAGGCGCAGATCGCGCGCATGTCGCGCCAAGGCGTGCTCGACGGTGCGCTCCCGCCGGTGCTGACGTTTCACTCCGTACTCGACTTCACGGTCAGCACGCGCGCCGTGGTCAGCGCGCTATACGAGCATTTGCCGGCGAACGGCAGCGAGCTGGTCTTGTTCGACATCAACCGCTCGGCGAAGATGACGCCGTTTTTTCGCACGGCGGCGTCCGATGCCATGCTTCGCCTGCTGCCATCGGGACGCCGGTCCTATCGCACGACGGTCATTACCAACGCTGGCAACGATTCGCCGGACATGGTGGCGCAAGTGACAGAGCCGGGCAGCAGCGAGACCGCCGCCCGGGCGATCCCGTTCCAATATCCGCCGGAGATCTTCTCGTTGTCGCACGTGGCATTGCCATTTCCCATGTCCGACACGCTGTATGGCCTGCACCCGGACGAGCCTGAAAACTACGGCGTGCATCTCGGCGCGATGTCGGTGCGTGGCGAGGTGGGGTTCCTCGTGATTGGCTCGGACACCTTTGTGCGGCTCTCGTCGAATCCGTTCTATCCGTTGATGGAGCAGTACATCGATGGCCTGACCGGCGCGGTATCGCAGCAGACGGCTTCGCGGCCCTGACGGCTGCGGGCCATACGGCAGGCCCGCGGGTCAAGCCGTGGGCGTGCCGTATCGCCGGCTCATGGCCATGAGCAGCGCGTTGCCGGCCACGGCGAAGAGCACGAGAAAGAGTGCGACGGCCATGATCGTGTCGATGTCGCCGAGGTTCATTGCGTTGGCGATCTGATGGCCCAGCCCCTTCTGCGAAGCGAACATCTCGCCAATCAGCACCCCTAGCAACGACAGTGAAAACCCCAGCCGTACACCGGCGAACACCTCGGGTAGCACCGCGGGCAGGACAACGTGCAACGCGATCTGTCGGCGCGAGAGATGCATGGCATGCGCCGCACGGAAATACACGGGACGGATCTGCCGGATGCCGTTCATCGTAAAGATCAGCACCGGCATCAGGCCGTGCATGACCCCGAACGCCACCTTGGCCGCGAGCCCCAGGCCGAAGATCAGCAGCACCAGCGGGTACAGCGTGACCTTGGGCAACGCGTACAGGTTGACGAGAATCGGCTCCGCCACGTTTGCCGCAAGTCGATTCGCGCCGAGTACGAGGCCCAGCGCAACGCCCCCGGCGATGGCGATCGCCAGCGAGTAGACGAGCGCCCGACCGGTTTGCGCGGCATCGTCCCAGAACGCCGCCGTGCTCATCATGCGCCACAGCCCCTGCACGGTCGTGGCGGGCGAACCCAGGGCCGCGGGGTTGAGCTGGTGCACGGCCAGCCACAGAACCAGGAGCCCGAGCAGGACGGCCAGCGTACCGAGGGGATTGGCTTGCTTCGTTTCCATGCGATGGCCCTGTCAGCGTCGCGGACTGGCGACGTTGCCGCGTCGCGCCCGAAAGCGCGCGTCGACGTGGTCGAGCACGCCGTTGACCAGTGTCACGGCAATCAGCACCATGAGCATCAGCGCATACATGTCGGCATTCTCGAAGTTGTTGTAGGCGTAGCCGATGGCGTATCCGATGCCCGCGCCCGACAGAATGAACTCGGACGCGATCACCCCGATGAAGGCATGCGAGACCGCGAGTCGCACCCCACCGAACAGGTGCGGCAGGGCGGCCGGCAGCTTCACATGCCACACGGCCTGCCAGCGGGACAGCCGCATCGTTCGCGCGGTTTTCGCGTACACGCGAGGAATGCGATCGAGCCCGTTCATCGTTGCGGTCACCATCGAGACGACGGCGAGCAGGGTGGCAATGACAATGATCGGCAGCACGCCCACGCCGAACAGCACGATGAATACGGGATAGAACGCGAATGTCGGTACGGCGTAATAACTCGCGATGAGCGGCTCGAGTGCGCGGCGCACGCCGGGCATCGCGTGGATGGCGAGCCCGGCGACGAAACCGAGAACGACGGCGCACAGCGAAGCGACGGCGATGCTCGCGAAGCTCGTCGCGATGTCGCCCGCGAAGCGGCCTTCGCGCAACAGATCAATGGCATGCCGGGCCATGGCGCTCGGGGCAATCAGGACGGTGCCCGGAATCGTGCCGCTGCGGCACAGCCATTCCACCAGCAGGATCAGGCCGGCGACGATGCCCATGCGGATGAGGCGTTCAGTGTGAATCATGACCACGGCGTTTCCACGTTCTGCGCGGCTCGCTCAGCGACCGCGAAGGCCGGGGCGGCGTACGCCGCCGTCGCGCGGGGGCTGGCCGGCCTGCATCGCCTTGAGCGACTCGTCGCGCAACGTCGCCCAGAGGCGGGCGGTAATGTCGCCGAAACGCGGCGCGGCCACGCCGCGACTGTCGCGATGACGGTCCCAGCCGGTCTCGACGATGTCGATGAAGCGGCCCGGACGCGACGACATCACGCCGACGCGATCCGAGAGTACCGCCGCCTCGTCGAGCGCGTGCGTGATGAGCAAGACGGTCGCGGACGTTTCGCGCCACAACCGCAGCAACTCGTCGCCCATGAGCATGCGTGTTTGCTGATCGAGCGCGCCGAATGGCTCGTCAAGCAGGATCAGGCGCGGGGCGATGACGAGCGTTCGTGCAATGCACATGCGCTGACGCATGCCGCCCGAGAGCTGGGCGGGGCGGGCGTTGGCGAAGTCGCGCAGCCCCATGAAGCCGAGGGCGTAGTCCACGCGACGAGCGATCTCCGCGCTGTCGACCCCGGCCATGCGAAGCCCGAAACCGATGTTCTCGCGCACGGTGAGCCACGGGAACGAGGCGTCCTCCTGGAAGACGACGCCGACCCCGTCGGGCACGCCGCCGTTCACCGGTCGCCCTTCGAACAGCACGGTGCCGGTGGTCGGCGCCGCGAGTCCCGCGATCACTTCGAGCAGTGTCGACTTGCCGCATCCCGACGGGCCGACGACCGAGAAGAATTCCCCGCGACGCAGCGTCAGATCGATGGGGCCGAGCGCCTGCATCTTCACTTTTCGCTGTGTATTCCCGCTCGGCGTGTCGAACACCTTGGTCACACCCGACAGCACGGCGTGTGGCTCGTGGCCGGTCAACGTTGCGCCAGCGACGTCTACCAGATGCAGGTGCGGGCCCGTTCCATGGGAAGTCATGGCTGACCCTTCGCGCGGAGGTCGGCCGGCAGGAAGCGGGTGTCGATGAGCTTCGTCCAGTCCACGTCGTCACGAATCTCGCCGATGAGCCTGAGCCCGTCGGCCACACGATCGAGCTCCGCGCGGTCGAATTGTCCCGGGCTCCACATGCGCGCCCGGATCATGTTGTCGACGGCTTCCCGGGCGATGTCGGGCGGGAGCTTGAATTGCGCGGCCAGCAGTTTCGCGGCGCCCGCGGGGTCGGCGTAGGTTGCGTCCACCCCGGCGCGGCGCCCCGCGATGATGGCGCGCAGTGTGTCGGGATGCGATTGCGCGAACGCGCGCGTGGTGATCCCCACGGACGTGGTCATCGGCTTGAGGATGTCGCCCGCGCGATACAGCGTGCGGTACTTTGCCTTGCGCACGAGGGAGAGCGGCTCGATGGCAACCGCACCGGCCACGGCGCCCTGTTCGAGCATCGTCATGCCGTTGACGTATCCGCCGGAGGCCACACGGGTGATCTTCGAGGCATCGACCCCCTTTTCGCGCAGCACCATGAGGAAGAGCATTTCCGACACGCTCTTGGGCGATGTGATCGCCACTTTCCTGCCGACAAGATCGTTGATCGAGCGGACCGGGCTGTCGGGCATCGTGACCATCGACGCTTCGGCCACGCTGCGCGTGCCCACGTTGACGATCACGATGTCCAGACCCTGGCGCGCCGCGGCGAGTGCGGCCGATACGGCCACTTCGCCGTACGGGGTCTTGCTGGCGAGAATGTTGCGCACGGTGGTGCCGCCGCCGCCCGAGCCAAGAATGCCCGTGATGTCGACGCCCGACTTTTTGAACAGGCCGCGATCCATCGCCATCGCATAGGGCAGCCCGTATAGGCTGCTTCCCCATTGTGTGACGGAGATTTCTTCGGCCTGCGCGACACGCGAGGTCGGCAGCCAAACGGTGCATGCCAGGGCAAGCAGGGGAACGAGGCGCAACAGCCTTTTCATCATCGACTCCGGGTCAAACCAGCCAGCGCATTACCAAACGCCGGGAAAGAATCAAACATCAGCGCACCCTGGGGCGCGAGCATCGGGCCGATAGGGAGCACGGGCGCGCCGCGCCATCTCGCGGCGAGGGCGAGGCGGTACAAAAGGCGCTGGACAAGGGGCGCCGCCGCGCCGGAAAGCTCACATGATGAAGCATTTTGGTCTTTCGCGCCGCGTGTGGAAGTGGGCGCGATCGCGCGCCATGTACGAAGCTCGCCCGGTGCCAATCGGTTGACCCGTGGCGCCGTGCGTCAACGCACGCCGCTGACGACGTCGCGCAGCGTGGCGGCGAAGCGCTGGGCGAGCAGGCTCTGCGGCCCATGCCGCGGACGCAGCAGATGCGTTGTGAACAGGACATCCGGCGAAAACGGGCGATAGTCGAGATGGGGCCCCGCGTACGCCTGCGCCACCGCTCGGCTCACCACGCTCACCCCAAGCCCGCCGGCGACCAGCGCGCACACGGTCGCTTCATACGGGGTTTCGAGCTCCTTGTGCCGGAGTTCCACGCCGGCTTCGCGAAACCGCTGATCGATCTTCATGCGTGTGCCGTCGACGAGCGAGAGCGCGATGAACGGCTCGTGCTCGAGATCGGCCGGCGTTATCACGTCATGCGCCCCGAGCCGGTGACCGCCCGGAAACGCGCAGACGCCGGCAATTTCGCTGATGGTCGTCGCTTCGATACCGGAGACGTCGCGGCTCACGTAGGACACCACGCCAAGATCGCAGAATTGCGACGCCACCCAGTGCGCCACGCGCGGCGAATCGTTGGTGAGCAACGAAACGGCGACACCGGGATGCGTCTCGCGAAACTGCCGGATCACTTCAGGCATCTGCGTGAGCGCAATCGAGGGGACGGCACCCACTCTCAGACGGCCAGTGCCCGAGCGGCGGATCTGCTCGGCGGAATCCTCGAGGCTCTTCAGGCTGACGAACGCGCGCTCGACGTCGCGGAACAGCTCGGCGCCTTCGTCCGTGAGCTGCAGACGGCCGTTGATGCGCTCGAACAGCCGGAATCCCGCGCTGTCCTCCAATTGCCCGATCAGCCGGCTAATGTTGGGCTGCGACGTATGCAGCGCGTCGGCCGCCGCGGTCATGGACCCCGTCTGAATCACGGCGCGAAACGCTTCCACCTGCTTGAACTTCATCGTCGTCGGTTCTCGGCTGACCCGCTCGCCGCGAAGGGCGGGGGTATATCAATAATGTATGAGCTCGTATTGTATTGTGATTTTTAAGAATGCCCCGGCGCAGCTACAGTCTTGGGTATCCGGTCGCAGCGCTCTCAGGAAAACAGCATCGCCCGCCTGTCGGCGCCCGGCCTCCTTTCGTGTCGTTCCGCATTCGGGAGCCATCGATGTCAAGCCTGCGCCGTTCGTTCGTATTCACTTCCGCCCTGGCTGCGTGTGCCGTTGTCGTCACCATGACGCTGGGCGCGCGACCCGTGCTGGCCGCGCCTGGCGATCTGCCGCCATTGCCGGAGGAGATCAAGTCACAGGGTCAACTGCGCGTCGGCGTGCGCTGCGACCAGCCGCCTTACGGGTACCAGGACAGTACCGGCGCGTTTGCCGGTGTGGAAGTCGAGATGGGCCGCCAGATTGCCGAGTGGGCGTTCGGCTCGAAGGACAAGGCGGTGTTTACTTGCGTGACGGCCGAGAATCGCGTGCCGCAACTGCTTGGCCGCAAGGTCGACCTGCTCATTGCCACCCTCGGCGTGTCACCGGAACGCGCGCGCGTGATCGATTTCACGAAGCCCTACCGCTGGGGCGCCAGCGACGTGGTGGTGCGCCGCGACAGCGGTATCGAGACACTCTCCGACCTCAAGGGCAAGACGCTCGTCGCGCTCAAGGGTTCGGTGCAGGCGAAGTGGTTCGAGGATCACATGCCAGACGTGAAGATGCTGCGCCTGAACACGGCTGCCGACGCCATGCAAACCTTCCGTCAGGGCCGCGCCGACGCCTACACGCACGACGCCGCGACCCTCGTCGTGGCGGCGGCGAAGGACCCCGGAGCGAAACTGCTGGGGCAGTATTTCCAGATATCAGATGCCGCCATCGGTGTGCGCAAGCATGAGACCGCGTGGCGCGACTATCTGACGGCGGCGATCGCACGCATGCGTTATGAAGGGCGCTTCGTCCAGTGGGTCAAGCAAAGCGTGCCCGAGTCGATCCGCAGCTATTACCTCTCGGTGTTCCAGCAGGGACGTCCGAAGGAAGTCCTGTAATCGGGCGGCCGTCATGGACTTCGACGTTGCCTATCTGATCGCGCAATGGCCCGCGCTCTGGCGCGGCGCATTGATGACGCTGGAAGTCTCGGTGATTGCCATCGTTTGCTCGGCGCTCATTGGCGTGGCCGGATGCGCGATCCGCATCTTCCGCGTGCCGGTGCTCTCCCAGATCGTGACCGGCTACGTGGAGCTGATGCGAAACACGCCCATTCTCGTGCAGCTGTTCTTCATCTTCTATGGATTGCCGGCGATCGGATGCGGCCTGTCGTTGTTCGCCTCGGGGGTGCTTTGCCTGTCGCTGTGGGCCGGGGCCTACCAGATCGAGAACTTGCGCGGTGGGATGGCCGGTGTCGGTCGACGCATGTACGAGTCGTGTCACGCGTTGTCGCTGCGGCCGTGGCATTACTTTACGCTGGTTGCGCTGCCGATCGCGCTGCGCCACGCGCTGCCCGGCATGCTGAACACGGCGATCTCGCTTCTCAAGAACTCGTCTTATCTTCAGGCCATCGGTTTGATGGAACTCACGTTCGTCGCCGTCGACCGCATTGCCACGGACTTTCGCCCGCTTGAGATGTTCGGCGCGATTCTCGTGCTGTACCTGGGCATGGTCGCCGTGCTCGCCCTGCTCGCGCATCGGCTTTCGGCCTGGTTGCAGCGACCGTTCAAGACTCACTGATCTCCGTCGCCGACCATGAACGTCATTCTTGAAAACCGGCTCGTGATCGTTCACGGGCTGCGCATGACGCTGGCGCTTGCCGGCGCGGTGCTCATCTGCACGACCTTGATTTCGCTGGTGCTCGGCGTGCTCGCGACATTGCCCAATCGCGCGCTCCGGTGGATCATCCACGGCTATGTCGAACTGTTCCGCTCGATTCCGCTGATCGTCAATGTCTTTTGCGTGTTCTTCGTTGCGCCGATGTTCGGTCTCGATCTGAGTCCTTTCCTGGCGGCGACGGTCGGACTCTCGCTCTGGGGCGGCGCGAACGGCACGGTGGTCGTCTCCGGGGGCATTCTGTCGGTGGCGTCGCACCAGTGGAAGAGTGCGGCGGCGCTCGGGCTACGCCGCTGGCAGATCTACCGTTACGTGATCGGTCCGCAGTCGGTGAGCGCGATTCTTCCGGCCTATACCGGTCTGCTCACCCTGCTCGTGCAGTCGACGTCGCTCGGCGCGCTCATCGGCGTGAGCGAGTTCCTCAAGGTCAATCAGAACATCATCGAGCGCACCACCATCATGCAGGGCCAGAACCCGGCCTTCGAAGTGTACGGCCTCGTACTCGCTGTCTATTTCGTCATCTGTTCCGCGCTCAGCGCGCTGTCACGTCACCTCGAACGCCGGCTGCAACGCGAACGCGTTCGTCCGCTCTCCACACAAGGTTGAACATGTCCATCTCGAAAGTCAGTCGGCGGCTCACCGAAGCCCTCGCCCCGGAAGTCAACGACATCATCTTCAAGCCGCGCCTGGCGGGCTTCGACGAAACCTTCGTGCCGCTTGGCGACATCAACAAGGCGCACGTGGTGATGCTCGCCGAGCAGGGGTTGATTCGCACCGAACATGCCGCGGCGCTCGCGCGAGGCATTCTCGACATGGAGGCGCAGGGCCCCGGCGCCGTGCCGCTCGACCCGAGCCGCGAGGATGCCTATTTCAACTACGAGGCGCACCTGATGCAACAGGTCGGCGCCGACGTGGGCGGACGCCTGCATACCGGTCGCAGTCGCAACGACATTCTGGCCACCCTCGATCGCCTGCGCGGCCGTGCCACGTTGCTCGATCTGATCGGTGCGCTGGTGCGGGTGCGCGCGACGGCGCTCGAACAGGCCGAGCGTCATGCCGACGTGGTCATGCCCGGCTACACCCACCTGCAGCCCGCGCAGCCGATGACTTACGGCTTCTACCTGGCCGGCGTGGCGCAGGCCCTCGAGCGCGACAGTCGCCGTCTGACGGACACGCTGTCCAACATGAACGTCTCGCCGCTGGGCGCCGCGGCGTTCGCCGGCACGCCGTTCGCCATCGATCGACAGCGTACGGCCGAGCTGCTGGGCTTCGACACCTTCGTCGACAACGCACTCGACGCCGTGGGCTCGCGCGATTTCATGCTCGAGGGCATTGCCGACCTCAGCCTGCTCGCGGTGTTCTGGAGCCGAGTGGCGCAGGACTACTTCGTGTGGACCACCCATGAGTTCGGCATGATCGAATTTCCCGACAGCGTGGCGGCGACGTCGAGCATCATGCCGCAGAAGAAAAATCCGGTCGTGCTCGAGTACCTCAAGGGGCGAACCGGGCACATCGTCGCCGCGCTTCTCGCCTGCTCGATGGCCATCAAGGGGACCCACTTCACGCATACGGGCGACGCCAATCGGGAAGGCACGCACGGTTTCTGGGAGGCCGCCCGAGAGAGCGTGCGTTGCCTCAACCTGCTCGAACTCGTGCTGCGATCGGCGCGTCCGGTCGCTGCCCGCGCGCAGCGTCTGGCGGCAGAGGACTTTTCCACGGCGACCGCGCTGGCAGACCACATGGTGCGCCGACACGACCTCTCGTTCCGAGCGGCGCACCACGTCGTGGGCGCCGTGGTGCGCGATGCGATGGACCGTGGCGTACCGGCCGACCGGATCGACGCAGCGATGGTCGAGGCGGCGGCCACCGAGCAACTCGGCGCGCCGCTCGGCATCGACGCCGACGCAATCCGTGCCTGCCTCGATCCGGAAAGCAATGTGGCGTCGCGCATGTCGCCCGGCGGTCCGAGTCCGGACACGCTGCGCGCGCATGTGCGCGCGGCACGCGAGCGCGTCGAGCAGACGAACGCGCTTGTCGCTCGCTGGCAGGCGCGCCAGGCTGACGCCCGGGCGACGCTGCAAGGCGCCACGCGCGCACTGGCGGGGCTCTGATGGGCGCGCTGCTTTCGATTCGCGGGTTGCACAAGCACTTCGGCCCGCACCAGGTGGTCAACGGTGTGGATCTCGACGTTTACCCTGGCGAAGTCGTGGTCGTGATCGGTCCGAGCGGTTCGGGCAAATCGACGCTGATCCGTTGCCTGAACAGCCTCGAGACGCCAACCGACGGCACCGTCACGCTGGGCGACGCCGCCACGGACGTGAAGGATCACCGCGCCATGGCGAAGTTGCGGGAAGACGTGGGCATGGTATTCCAGGACTACACCCTCTTTCCCCACCTGACCATTCTGCGAAACATCACGCTGGCGCCGGTGAAGCTTGGGCGGATGACGCTGGCGGACGCCGAGCGCACGGCGCATGCGCTGCTCGAACGTGTGGGACTGGCGCACAAGGCGAATGCGCATCCCGCGTCGCTTTCGGGCGGCCAGCAGCAACGTGTGGCCATCGTGCGGGCACTGGCGATGAAGCCGAAACTGATGCTGTTCGACGAGCCGACGTCGGCGCTCGACCCCGAAACCGTGGGCGAGGTGCTTGCGGTGATGAAGGATCTGGCGCGCGACGGCATGACGATGATCGTGGTCACGCATGAGATGGGATTCGCGCGAGAGGTCGCCGATCGTGTCGTGTTCTTCGACCATGGGCGCATCGTGGAGAGTGGCCCACCGGAATCGCTTTTCGGTGCGCCGCGTGAAGCGCGTACGCAGCAGTTTCTCCGAAGCGTGCTGCGTTGAGCGGGCTGACCCTGGTCGGTGGCGTATGACGGCCCGTATCTCGCACGTCGAACTCGCGGGGCGCGCACAAGGCATGGGGTGTCCGCGACTTCGTGATCGTTGGGGCCACCACGCCGCACGGGGCGCCGCGATCGCTATACTGCTGCCCACGGCCGGCTGGCGACGCACAGGCGCCAGCCGGGCCGCTTCGTCAACGAAAGCAGGCAGGGCATGGACAGCAAGCGAAGGAATCGGGCGACGCTCGTCGGGTTGGTGGCAGTGGTGCTGTGGAGCGCGATTGTCGGGTTGATTCGCGGGGTCAGCGAAAGCTTTGGGCCGACCGGCGGCGCCGCGATGATGTACACGGTCGCGTCCGTGTTCCTGTTGCTCAGCGTCGGCTTCCCCGACCTGAAGACATTTCCGAAACGCTATCTGTACCCGGGCACGCTGCTGTTCGTCGTCTACGAGCTGTGCCTGTCGCTGTCCATCGGCTACGCGAATACAGCGCGTCAGGCCATCGAAGTCGGCATGGTCAATTACTTGTGGCCGACGTTCACGATGCTCGCGGCAATCGTCTTCAACCGGCAGCGCGCCAGCTTCTGGGTGGTGCCGGGATTTCTGCTGTCCATGCTCGGCATCTGCTGGGTGCTCGGCGGCGACCAGGGGTTCGACGTCGCGCGGATGGCCGGCAATGTGCTCGACAATCCGCTGAGCTACGCACTCGCGTTCGCCGGGGCGGTGATCTGGGCCGCTTATTGCACGTTGACCGCGCGCTACGCCGACGGCAAGAACGGTGTGACGTTCTTTTTCATGCTGGTGGCGATCGCGCTATGGGCGAAGTACTGGCTCGGGGAACCGGCGCCGATGCGCGTGAGCATGTCCGGCGTTATCTATCTGTTGCTGGCGGCCGGGGCGATGGGTTTCGGGTATGCGGCCTGGAACGTCGGCATTCTGGGTGGCAACGTGACGCTGCTCGCGGGGGCCTCGTACTTCATTCCCGTGTTCTCCGCGGTGCTCTCGGCCGCGCTGCTGCGCACTGCACTGCCCTACACGTTCTGGCAAGGCGCGGCAATGGTTTGCGGCGGTTCGCTGCTTTGCTGGCTGGCCACCCGAAACCGGGGGCGCGCGGTGCGCCGCTCCGGGGCCGGGGATTGAAGGCGTGCGGCTCGCCGGTCCGGTGGTCGTTACGAGCACCGGACCGGCGACGTGATCGCCCGGATCAGGCGGTCACGCTCAAGCGGCCATGATCACGCGGCCATGACCGACACGGCCTTGGTCACGAGATAGGCTTCCATGGCCTCCGGGCCGCCTTCCGAGCCGTAGCCCGAATCCTTCACGCCGCCGAACGGCATTTCGGGCGACGGGGCGGCCGGTTGGTTCACCCACAGCATGCCGACCTCGAGTTGCTGCGAGAGCAGATGCACGTTGCGGAACGACTGAGTGAACGCGTAGCCCGCGAGCCCGAACGGCAGACGGTTGGCCTCGGCGATGGCGTCTTCGAGCTTGTCGAAGCCACGAATGGCGGCCACTGGCCCAAACGGTTCGTTGTTGAACACATCGGCCTCGAGCGACACGTCGGTCAGCACCGTGGGCGCAAAGAAGTTGCCCGACGTGCCCACGCGCTCACCACCGGTTGCCACCGTTGCGCCGGTCTTGCGTGCGTCCTCGACCACGTGGCTCATCGCGGTGAGACGACGGGCGTTGGCGAGCGGCCCCAGGGTCGTGCCCTCGGCCAGGCCGTCGCCGAGCTTCAGGCTTTCGGCGTGCTTCACGAGGGCCTGCGCGAACGCGTCCTTGATGCTGTTGTGCACGAGAAAACGCGTGGGCGAGATACAAACCTGACCGGCATTGCGGAACTTGGCGCCACCGGCTGCCTTGACGGCGAGCGCTAGGTCGGCGTCTTCGGCCACGATCACCGGCGCGTGGCCGCCCAGTTCCATCGTTGCGCGTTTCATGTGCAGGCCCGCCAGCGAGGCGAGCTGCTTGCCGACCGGCGTCGATCCGGTGAACGTGATCTTGCGGATCACCGGGTGCGGGATCAGGTAGCTGGAAATCTCGGCCGGGTCACCGAAGACGAGGCCCACCGTACCGGCCGGAACGCCCGCGTCCACGAACGCCTGCAGCAGCGCGGCGGGGGAGGCCGGGGTCTCCTCGGGTGCCTTGACGAGGAACGAGCAACCGCAGGCCAGCGCGGCACTCAGCTTGCGCACTACCTGGTTGACCGGGAAGTTCCACGGCGTGAACGCCGCCACCGGACCGATCGGCTCCTTGAGCACCATCTGCTGGGCGCTGAGGTTGCGCGACGGGACGACACGGCCGTAAACGCGCATGCCCTCGTCGGCAAACCACTCGATGATGCCGGCGGCAGCAAGCACTTCGATGCGGGCCTCGGCAAACGGCTTGCCTTGCTCCTGCGTCATCAACCGGCCAATGGCGTCGGCACGCTCGCGTACGAGTACGGCCGCCTTGCGCATCGTCGTGGCGCGCTCGACGGCGGGAATCTTGCGCCAGGCGTTGAAGCCGCGCTGCGCGGCTTCGAGCGCCCGGTCGAGATCGGCAATGCCCGCATGCGCGACCTTGCCGATCGGATTCCCGGTAGCCGGATTGATGACGTCGATCGTCTTGCCGCTCGCAGCATCGCACCACTCGCCGTTAATCAGCAGGCGGGTGTCGGTATAACCTGATGTGACCATGGTCGAATTTCCTGGAATGAAGACACAATGTAAGTGAGAGGGGGATCCAGAGCGAGACGCGGCCGGTGTCGACACCGGCCGCGTACCTCGCCACTTTACAACGATGCGACGAGCATCGTGCGGTAGTCCTGCGCACTGGCGTCGCGCGGATTGGTCTTGTGGCTGTGATCCTTCAGCGCGCCGTCGATGATGCGCGGGAATAAATCCTCTGTCACCCCCAGTTCCCTCAGGCCGCGCGGCAGCCCCAGTCGCTGTGTCATGTCGGCGATCGCCGGGCCGACCTCGTCGCCCGTTGCGAGTCCCATGGCCTGAGCCATGCGATCGAGTTTGGCGTCCTGCTGCATCGACGGCGACGCGCGGTTGAACGCGATGACCGCAGGCAGCAGGATGGCGTTGAGCGTGCCGTGGTGCAGGCGCGGATTCAGGCCGCCGAGCGAGTGGCTCAGGCTGTGCACGCAGCCCAATCCTTTCTGAAACGCGAGCGCTCCCTGCATCGAGGCGCTCATCATGTTCAGTCGCGCGGTGCGGTCGCCCGGTTCGCGCGTGGCGCGCTCGATATGGCGCCAGGCGCGCCACAGGCCGTCGAGCGCGATGCCGTCGGCTGGCGGGTTGAACGCCGGCGCCATGAACGTCTCCATGCAGTGCGCGATGGCGTCCATGCCGGTGGCGGCGGTGAGGCCCGGCGGCAGGCCGAGTGTGAGCGCGGGATCGCAAATGGCCACGCGCGGCACGACATGAGGCGAGATGACGCCCACCTTGCGCCCGTCGTCGAGAATCAGGATCGCGCCGCGCCCGACCTCGCTCCCCGTGCCGGCCGTGGTCGGGATGGCGATGACCGGGGCTGTCGCCGACGTAATGCGCGCCGCGCCGCCTTCGATGACGGCAAACTGCTGCAGCGGGCCGTCGTGCGTGGCGCAGACCGCCACCCCCTTGGCCAGATCGATCGACGAGCCGCCGCCCAGCGCGATCACGCCGTCGCAGCCGCTGGCCTTGTACATCGCAACGGCGTCTCGTACCACCGACTCGTTCGGGTTGGGCGGTGTCCGATCGAATACCGGCACGGGCGCGGAGGCCCCCAGTGCGTCGAGCACGGTGTCGAGCAGGCCCGCCGCGCGAATGCCCGCGTCCGTCACGATCAGCGGGCGACGAATGCCGATCCGCTCGCATTCGCCCGCCAGAAGGCGAATCGCGTCGAAGCCAAACTGGATCTGCGTGATGTAGTTGATGAGAGACATGGTGGATGACGAAAAGTTATAGAGGGGCTAAGCTCCTGCGAGGATGTAGCAGTTTATGGCGCGTTGCATTGCGCCGATATTGAAAGCATTTGATAGTGATATAACTTTTCATCAATCCAAGATGCCCCCAACGCTCAACTCGATCATCTCCCGCCTGCACGTCAAACAGCTCCGATTGCTGATCGCCATTGAAGAGCACGGCTCGTTGCTTGGCGCGGCCAGGCAACTCGCCATGACGCAGCCCGGCGCGAGCAAGGCGTTGCATGAGATCGAGACGACCTTCGGCGCATCGCTCTTCGAGCGTTCGAACCGTGGTTTGGAACCGAATGCCGTCGGGCATTGCGTGATCCGGTACGCGCGGCTCATCCAGTCCGATCTGGCGCACCTGCGCGAAGAGATGGTCGGCATCATGCGCGGTCATGGCGGCCGGGTGTCGGTGGGTGTCATCATGGGCGCGGTGCCGCTGCTGACCGACGCGATCACCGCCGTGGGCGAGGCGCAGCCCGACATGTCCATCGAGATCGTGGAAGACACGAGCGCGACGCTGCTCAGCCTGATCGACGCCGGGCGCCTCGATCTCGCCATCTGCCGCACGAGCGTGAGCCAGACGCCCTACCTCTACGACAGCGCGTTCGTACAAGACGAGACGCTTGCGGTCATCGCCAACGCGGCGCATCCGCTGGCTCGCGCCGGAGGCGTTTCGCTGAGCGATCTGGCCGACTACCGCTGGGTCGTCTATCGGGCAAACATGCCGATGCGACGGTTGCTCGAGCGGGAGTTTCACGACGCCGGGCTGCGTTTTCCGTCTCATCTGCTGGAAACGACTTCCGCCTTCGCGACGGTTTCGCTGCTCCAGAAGAATCCGTCGCTCGTGGCGCTCGTGTCCATCGACGTGGCGCGCTTTCATACGGCGCACGGCGTGGCGTGCACGTTGCCACTGCAGCTGTCGTCGCTCAGCGAGCCTTACGAACTCGTGACCCGGCGCGGCGCACCGGTGTCGCACGGGGCCCGGATGCTCATGGACGCGATCGTCGCGCGCGGCGCGACCCATGACGCCTGACGGAACCGCCGCGTCGCCTGACGAGGATCGGAGTATGTGTGTCTCGCATGCCAGCGTTCGGCGTGGCCGTTCGTTGGCATAGCGAAAAGTTATATCGCTAACGCCAACCTTCAGTGTACGGTTGCGATCCGCCTTTGTAGACTTCGTTCGTTCGCAAAATAACGAGGTGGAGACAATGAGCGGAATTGCGCCCAACAGCGCCGGACATGCCGGGCTGACGGCTGATATCAAGGAAACGATGGTTCCCGATGCCGAGCGTCGGCGCGCGTTGCTCGGCAGCGCGGTGGGCAGCACGATCGAATGGTATGACTACTTCCTGTACGGGACGATGGCGTCCATCATCTTCGCAAAGCAGTTCTTCCCGAGCACCGATCCGTTGGTCAGCCAGTTGCTGGCGCTCGCCGCGTTCGCGCTGGCCTTCGTGATTCGTCCGTTGGGCGGCGTGATTTTCGCGCACGTCGGCGACCGCGTCGGGCGCAAGAAGACGCTGGCCATCACGTTGTCGATGATGGGAATGTCGACGGTGTGCATGGGATTGCTGCCCAACTACGACCAGATCGGCGTGTGGGCGCCGATCCTGCTCTCGGTGCTGCGCCTGATGCAGGGCCTGGCGCTGGGCGGCGAGTGGGGTGGCGGTGTGCTGCTGGCCGTGGAGTATTCGCCGCGCCATCGCCGTGGCTTCTTCGGTGCGGTGCCGCAAACCGGCGCCGTGCTCGGGCTGGCGCTGGGCAACATCATCACGTCGCTGCTGAGCAATACGATGAGCGACGCGGACTTCCAGAGCTGGGGGTGGCGCATTCCGTTCGTCGGCTCGATCGTGCTGGTGCTGATCGGGATGTGGATTCGCAACGCCGTCGGGGAGACGCCGTCGTTCAAGAAGATTCTCGCCACGCGCAGCCACGCGCGCATTCCGCTCAAGGAGACGCTCCAGGACCACTGGCGCGTCGTGCTGATCGCGATTGGCGCCAAGGTGGTGGAGACCTCGACCTTCTTCCTTTACGCCACATACACGGTCTCGTACATGATCGGTCACGGCTTCCAGCGCTCGGACATTCTGAACATCGTGTTGGTCTGCGCCCTGATTGCCTTCCCGTTCATGCTGTATTTCGGGCATCTCTCGGACAGGATCGGCCGCAAGAAGGTCTTCATCTACGGCAGTCTCGCCTTCATCGCGTGGATCGGGCCGTTCTTCTGGCTGCTGAACCAGAAATCGATCGTGCTGGCGGCGCTTGCGGTAGGTATCGGCCTCAGCGCGATCTGGACGACCTACGGCTCGATGATCGGCACGCTGCTGGCCGAGGCGTTTCCGGCAAGCATTCGCTACACAGGCATGTCACTTGGCTACCAGATCGGCGCGGCGCTCGTGGGCGGGCCGATGCCGCTGATCGCCACGGCGCTGGTCGCCTACTTCGGCGGCAGCTACGTGCCGGTGGTCGTCTTCATGATGGCGTGCGCATTGGTGTCGATCGTGGCGGTCGCCTTCGCCAAGGATCGCAGCGGCCTGCCGCTCGACGACTGATCGCCGCAGGGGGGGCGCTGGTCTCCGTCGGGCGTCGGCGGCTTCGAAGTTCCGCGACTGCCCGACGGACGACGTGGCGAGATGCCTGCACCGGCGTGTCTATGCCACGCGCAAGTCCCAGAGCACGTCCAGCACGTGTTGCGTGGCACGCTCCACATGACCTGCGCGATGGGCGATGCCGAGACGACGCCAAAGCGCGGGTCGCAACGGGCGCATGACGACACGGTTGTCGGGCACCGGTGTCGTCGCCTCATTGGGCAACAGCGCCGCGCCATATCCGGCGGCCACTAGGCTTTTGATCGCGTCGTTGTAGTTCAGCTCGATGCGCGGCACGGGGCGGTGCCCGCGCGTGGCGAACCACTCCGAGGTCAGCCGCGAGAGGCGGGTGGTGGCGTCATTGAGAATCAGCGGCTGCGCCGCCAGCCATTCCGGCGTGATGCGCGCCGGACACGGCCAGTGCGCCGGCACGAACGCCATCACCGGGTCGCGTCGCCACGGCTTGATGACCAGACCGGCAACCGGCGGTTGCGGCAGCGCCACCAGCCCGATGTCCAGCGTGCCGTCCCCCAGTCGAGAGAGCGTCTCCTGCGACGTGAGCACCGCCACCTGAACGTCGATCGCCGGGTGGTCTCGTCGCAAGGCTTCGAGCGCCTGCGGCAAGAGGTGCGCGATGGCCCCGGTCGATGCGCCCAGGCGCACCCGGCCCTCAAGCCCTTCCACCTGGCGCTGGATATCGTCGAGCGCCTGCTCGGCGTCCGCCAGCAGGCGGCGTGCGCGCGCCACGAGCGCTTCCCCAATGGCCGTGGGACGCACCTGCGCTCGCTTGCGAGAGAGCAGGGGTGCGCCAATGCGGGCCTCCAGCTCGGCGATGTGAAGGCTCACGGTCGGCGCGGCAAGGTGCAGGGCGCGCGCCGCTTCCGCGAACGAACCCCGCTCGGCAATGGCCACCAGCGTACGCAGGCGGTCCAGGCTGATCTCTCGCATGTCGATATCCAGGTTCAGGAAAACTGAACGTCATTGTCATGAAATTCAACTTTCCTTATTCTACCAGCACGCGGAACATGAGGGCTCCTTTCCCCCTTTTCGAGCCTGCGCCGCGCAGGCCATTGCGCTTATGAGCTCTCCCGTAATCTTCATCGATGGTGACCAAGGCACGACCGGACTGCAGATTCACGAACGGTTGCGCGACCGCACGGATCTCCGGTTGTTCACGCTTCCCGCCGCGCAACGCAAGGACGCGACGCGGCGCGCGCAGGCCATCAATGACTGCGACATCGCCATTCTTTGCCTACCGGACGATGCCGCGCGCGAGGCCGTGAAAGCCATCGTCAATCCGGCCGTACGGGTCATCGACGCGAGTTCCGCCCACCGCACGCAGCCGGACTGGACCTACGGCTTTCCCGAGATGTCGCCGGGGCAGGCAGAGCGCATTGCCAATGCGCGCCGAGTGACCAACCCTGGCTGCTATCCGACCGGCGCGATCGCTTTGTTACGTCCGTTGTTGCAGGCCGGACTCATTCCGGACGACTATCCGATCAGCGTGCACGCGGTCTCGGGCTATTCCGGTGGGGGACGTGCGAGGGTGGAAGCCTTCGAGGGGCCGGAAGCCGCCGACGCACCGGCCTATCAGGCATATGGATTGCAGCTCGCGCACAAGCACACGCCGGAGATAGCCCTGCATGCCGGGCTTGCGCATCGCCCGATCTTCTCGCCGGCCTATGGCGCTTTCCGCCAGGGCATCCTGCTCACGGTGCCGCTGGCGCTACGGTATTTGCCGTCCGGCGTGGACGGTGCACGCTTGCACGCATGCCTCGCACGGCACTACGCGGAAGCGGCCCATGTCAGCGTGGTGCCGCTGGAGGCGTCGGACGCCCTGACGCATCTCGACCCGCAGGCACTGAACGGTACGAACGACATGCATCTGCGCGTGCATCGAAACGAGGCGCATGGTCAGGTGCTGTTGTCGGCAGTATTCGACAATCTCGGCAAGGGGGCGTCTGGCGCGGCGGTCCAGAATCTCGATCTGATGCTGGCGCAAGTGTGAGGCACCGGTGCGACCGTCCTTCCCCCGGTGCGAAGGCGGCTGCGCCTCAGGAGGCCGTCGTCGTCGGGGGAGCGCCGGTGCCCCTGCGTCGAAGCACCACGTGGGTGGCCTTCTCCGATGCGATGAAAGTCTCGCATTCGTATCCGAGTGACTGAAGGTCGAGGCCCGCGAACAGCGTCTCGCCGCGTCCAAGCAGTACGGGCGAAATCGCGATGTGCAACGTATCGATGAGTCCCTCGCGCAAATACTGACGAATGGTGCTTGCGCCGCCGCCGATCCGGACATCCTTGCCGGCCGCCGCTGCACGGGCGCGCTCGAGCGCTTCGTGAATGCCGCCGGTGACGAAATGGAAGGTCGTGCCGCCATCCATTGCGACATCGGGTCGCGCGTAATGGGTCAGAACGAACACTGGCGCGTGATACGGCGGGTTGTCGCCCCACCAGCCTTTCCATGCGCTGTCGGGCCAGTCGCCCCGAATCGGGCCGAACATGTTGCGCCCGAGAATCCAGGCCCCGACGTTCTGAAAGCCGCGTGCGGCGAATTCGTCGTCGATGCCGGTCGTGCCGCCCTCGTTGCCGAAGAGTGAGCGCTGGAATGTCTGCGTCGGCACCAGCCATTGATGCAATTGCGTGCCGCCTACACCGAGTGGATGGTCGATGTCCTGATCCGGCCCGGCGCCGAATCCGTCGAGCGAGAGGGTGAAGCCGTCAACGCGTACGCGTGCCATCGTCTGCCTCCGGTTTGGTCGTTTGTCATGCTGCCATGTTCACCGCCAACCTTCGTCGGCACCGCCGCCGGTCGACGTGGCCACTCTACCGGACATTGCTGACGTGGGTAAATCCTGCCCGGCGCGGGCCAACATGAACGTGAACGTACACGTTGTGCTATGATCGTGCCATATTCTGTTCACGCAAGGTTTACGTCATGTCAACGTCCGCTGCCGAATCCGGTCATGTCACGGTTCGCGAGGCTGCCGAGCGGCTCGGTGTGACGCCGCGCACGCTCAAGTATTACGAGGAGAAGGGGCTGATTGTCCCGACGCGGAGCGAGGGTCATTACCGGCTGTACACGCAGGAGGATCTCGAGAAGTTCGTGCGGATTCTGCGCATGCGTTCTCTGGGATTTTCGCTGCAGACCATCGCCGAGATTCTGTCGAAACCCATCGAGGCGTCGACGCCGACGAGCACCGCGGTGTCGCTGGCGTCCCTGCGCGAAGTCGAAGCGTCGCTGGTGCGTCAGGTAGAGGCTGTCGATGCCAGAATTCAGGCCGTGCGCAAGGAGATGCGCGAAGCGATGGCGGTGCGCGACGAGATCGAGTACGACCTTCAGTACATTCGGCGCCGCATTGCCGGCGAGCCCAAGGACGCGCTGATTCGCGAGCGTCGCGAGCGCGCGCTGGCCAAACGCGGGACGGGGAAGGGGACACCGAAAGCCCGGAAGGCCGCTGAAAAATGAGCGAGGTCGCCCGCGCCTTGCCCGCATGGCGGGGCGGATACCTGTCGCGGTTTCGGGACGAATTCTTCCCGTGGGCCATCGCGCTCGCGACCGGGCTGGACTATTTCGACAACGCCGGGTTCGCATTCTTTACCAGCTATATCGCCGGCGGCATCAACGCATCGCCGGACGAACTCGTCTGGGCGTCGAGCGCATATGCGGTCGCGTCCGTGCTCGGCATCCTCCAGCAGCAATGGTGGGTGGAGCGCCTGGGGTACCGGCGGTATGTCGGCGGCAGCCTGCTGCTGTTCGCCGCCGGCGCGGTGGCCGCGGCACTGAGCGAGTCGTCGATCGAGCTGGCGCTCGCCCGTGGGTTCCAGGGGTACTTTATCGGCCCGATGATGAGTGCCTGCCGCATTCTGATCCAGACGAGAATGACACCGCAGCGCCGACCCGTGGCGGTTCGTGTTTTCCTGCTGATGATCCTGATCGGCAGTGCGCTTGCTCCGCTCGCAGGCGGCTACCTGATTGGCCGCTTCGGATGGCGATCGTTGTTCGTGGCCACCGGTTTTGGCGGCGTGGTGCTCGGGCTGTTTGCCGTGCTCGCCGTTCCGTCCGCCGGACGCGTGCTTCACGAGCATCGCGGCGAAGCGCATTTCTGGCCGTACCTACTGTTTGCGTTCGCGCAAGGGGCGTTGCAGATCGCGATGCAACAGGTTCGCTTCGAGCTGTTCGGCTCATCGCCGGAGCTGATATTCCTCACGGGCGCCGGACTGGTCGCGCTGGGCGGATTCATCTGGCAGCAGTGGCATCATCCGCGCCCGCTGCTTCGTCTGCACGCGCTTCGCGAGAAGACGTTTCAGGCCGGGATCATGCTCTATATCGCGTTCTACTACCTGAGCAATTCGATGGGGTTTCTCGTCTCCCGACTGCTGGAGGGTGGGTTGCACTATCCGGTGGAGAATGCGGGGCGGCTGGTGGGGCTCACGTCGCTCGTCTCGGTTGCCGGCGCGCTGATCTATTTCCGTGTCTCCGCGCGCGTCACGCACAAGAAGTGGATGATCGTGCCAGGCTTTCTGATGGCGGCGCTCATTGCAATCTGGATGATGCACATGCCGCCCGACGTGAGCACACCGTGGCTCATCGTGCCGCTTGTGCTGCGCGGACTGCTTCTGCTCATGATCGCGCTGCCGGTCGCCAACGTCACGTTCCGCATCTTCGCGCTGGAGGAGTTTCATCACGGTTACCGGTTCAAGAACATCGTCAAGCAACTGACCTACTCGTTCGCCACGGCCACCATGATCATCCTGCAGCAACACCGCGTTGCCGTGCACGAAACCCGTCTGAACGAGTCGGTGTCCCTTTTCAACCCCGCGTTTCAGGAGATGTTCGGCAAGTTGTCGCACGGCTACGAGTCGATGGGATATTCGGCACAGCAGGCGGCGTCGCTGGCGCTGTCGACGATTCATACCCAGGTGGTGCAGCAAGCGAGCTTTCTCGGCTCGCTCGACGGCTTCTCGGTACTCGTGTGGGTGTCGCTCGTGGGCGCCGTGTGTGCATTCGTTCAGAAGCGGATCGACTGATGGCGCCGATGAGAATGGCCCGGTATCGGTATCGCCCGGGGGGACGGATCGCCTCGTCAAGAGAGCGAGCGTGATTACAGCGTGAAGCGATCCCGGGTTGTCGTGTACAAGCCGCCGCCCAGGCGGCCGACGGGCGTGTACTCGTCGAGCGCGATCCGGCAGGTGGCGCGGTCGACGAGTCCGTCGCGCGCATGAAGGCGCAGTACCTGTCCGATGAATATCCGGCGGCTCTCGGACGTCAGCGTCTCCCAGACCGTGCATTCGAACGCCACTGGCGCCTCGACGATCCGAGGGGGGCTGACATCGACGCCTGGCGCCGTGGTCAGGCCCGCGTCGGCAAGTTCGCTCACGTGCGACGGCAATCGCGCGCCGCACCGATGCATCTTCGCGGCCATCGTCTCGTCGCACAGATGCACCACGAATTCGCCGCTCCGCCCAATGTTGACCGCCGTGTCCTTGAGCGCGCCGTCGTCGTGCCGGTTGATGCTCACCATCACGATCGGGGGATCTTCTCCGAGCATGTTGAACATCGAGAACGGGGCGGCATTGACTGTGCCGTCGTCGCCCAGCGTCGTGATAAGGGCGATGGGGCGCGGCACGATCAGGCTGCTCATGAGCTTGTAGCGTTCGTAGGGTGTCAGCGTCGCGAAGTCGATGTCCACGCAGGGCTCCAGTCGCAGGAAAAGGCGGGCGGACCGGACGGGTCCCCCGTGCGGGATCACTCCAGCTCCACGCCCTTCAGTTCGGGAATGAGGAACACCGTGGCGAGAATGTCGATCACGTAGATGCCGGCCAGCGCCGCGATGGCGATCTCGAACGAGTAATGCGCGGCGATCACGCCGATCACCAGCGGACTCAGCCCCCCGAAGCCGCGCCCGATGCTCCAGAGTACGTTCTGAGCCGTGCCGCGGGCATGCGTCGGGTAGAGCTCGGCGAGGAGCGCACCGTAGCCGCCCATCATGCCGTTGACGAAAACACCCATCACGATGCCGCCGATGAGCAGCGCTTCGGGCGTGCTCAGCTGCGAGTACACGAACACCATGATCAGCGCGCCGATCTGGTAGCCGATGAACGTCGGGCGGCGACCGATCCTGTCGGCGAGTTGCCCGAAGATCCAGATGCCCACCAACATGCCGATGATCGACGCACCGGTCCACACCGCCGACTTCGCCAGGCTGTAACCGAACATCTTCGACAGATAGGCGGGCATCCACACGATCAGTCCGTAGTAGCCGAAGTTCTGGACCGAACACAGAATGATCACGCCGATGCTGCGTTTGGTCGTCTGTGCGTCGCGAAACAGTGTCTTCACCGGGAATTCACGCTTTTTGCGGGCGGACTTCAGGAAGATCTCCGACTCGCCGATCACCTTGCGGATCACGAACGACCCGAGTGCCGGCAGCACGCCCACGACGAACATGCCCCGCCAGCCGATGTGCGGCAGAAGCAGGGGCGTGAGCACCGCGGCAAGCAGCACGCCGAGTTGCCAGCCCATGCCCACGTATGACGACACGCGACCGCGCTTGTGCGCCGGCCACGCCTCGATGGCGAGTGCCATGCCGATGCCGAACTCGCCGCCGAGCCCGAGGCCCGCGAGGAATCGATAGATCAGCAGGTCCCAGTAGCCCGTGGCGAATGCGCAAAGTCCCGTGAAGAGGGCGAAGACCAGGATCGTGTACGTCAACACACGCACGCGTCCGTAGTAGTCGCTCAGAATGCCGAAGCCAATGCCCCCGAAGATGCCGCCGATCAGGGTCACGGTGACCAGCGATCCGCCCTCAGTGGCGCTCAGTCCCAGATCGGCGCTGACCACGCTCATCATGAAGCCCAGGATGAGGAGGTCGAAGCCGTCCATGGCATAGCCGGATACGGCGGCGATCAGGGCCCGCATGGGATGATTGCCCGATTGTTCCGCCGTGGCCGCCGGTCGGTCTTGAGCCCCTTGTGCCGGACTCAGGCTGTTGCTTTCATAGCCGCTCATGATGTCTCCTTCGTGCTGCCTGTACGAGTTGCGCGCGCGTGTCTCAGAAATCTTCCCGGGGCAGCGGGGCGCCGGCGCCGGTGCGCTCGACGATCAGCCGGTAGTGCTCCGGACGGCGATGCTTCGCGAAGTTGAAGACGTGGTTGCGGAAGCCTTCGGTGACGGCGAGGTTGATCGAGGAGAAGATCACTTCGTCCTCTTCGGTCACGGTCTGTGCCGCGATCTCACCTGTCGGCGCGACGATGACCGAACCGCCGATCATGTGATGGCCGTCTTCGCTGCCGCACTTCGCCGCCGCGCCAATGAACATCGCGTTCTGGTAGGCGCTTGCCTGCAACGACACGAGATGCGTGTGCATTCGCAGGTGCGGCGGCTCGTTCCAGTGGATGTTGATCGACGGGGTGTTGTAACCGACGAGTCCGATTTCCGCGCTTTGCAGCGACATGACCCGCCACGTCTCCGGCCAGCGACGGTCGTTGCACAGACACATGCCGATGCGGGTGCCGAACGATTCGATCACCGGAATCCCCGAATTTCCGACTTCGAAGAATTTCTTCTCCAGGTGCTGGAACGGTGCGTCGGGCTTGTGGTCGGCATGGCCCGGCAGATGAATCTTGCGATACTTTCCCACGATGTTGCCGTCGGCGCCGACCAGCACACAGGTGTTGAAGCGCCGGCCTTGCGGGGTAAGTTCGGCATACCCGAGATAGAAGCCCACGCCGAGTTGCTTCGCCGCGTCGAACAGCGGTTGCACGTCGGCGTTGGGCATCGATGTCTCGAAAAAGCGTGCGACGGCCTCGTCCTCGCTCATCCAATATCGTGGGAAGAAGGTCGTGAGCGCCATTTCGGGGAAGACGACGAGCTTCGCACCGCGCCCTGCCGCTTCGCGCAGCATTTCCACCAGCCGCGACACGACAGCACGGCGGTCGTCGGCCAGGTTGACCGGGCCCATCTGTGCGACGGCCAGACCGAGTTTTCTGTTGTTGCTCATATCCACTCTCTTGAAAGAACAAATGCAATCGGTAGCGCCGACGGGTGTCATCGGCGATGCTGCGGGTCAGTAGTTTTTCTGTTTCCCGTTGGTCAGCGCCAGCGTGCGGAAGAACCTGGCGCCCGGCGAGATCTCCCGCCCCACGGTGTGCGGCTCGGGCACGCCGCGGGCGATGAAACGGCCGCTGCCGGGCGCGGCATGCAGGCGTCCGTCGCTCACGATCACTCGCCCGGCGCTGATGACGATTTCGGGCCAGCCCTTGACCGTGCGCCCCTCGTACGGCGTGTAGCCGACCTGGTCGTGCAGTGCCGACGTTGAGAGCGTGACTTCGCGTTCGGCATTCCAGATGGCGATGTCGGCGTCGGCGCCCTCGGCGATATGCCCCTTGCGCGGAAAGATGCCGTACATCCTTGCGTGGTTGGTGGCGCTCAGCGCAACGAATTGCGTCAACGAAATGCGTCCGCCGCCCACACCTTCCGAGAACAGCAGCGGCAAGCGTGCCTCCAGCCCGGGCATGCCGTTGGCCATTTGCTTGAACGTCGTCTTGTCGCCGAAGGGAATCTTTCCGCTTTCGTCGTAGCGATAGGGGGCGTGGTCGGACGAGAGCGTTTGCAGGGTGCCGTTGGCCAGACCCTCCCAGAGGCTGGCCTGCGCCCTGGCGTCGCGCAGCGGCGGGCTGCAGCAGTATTTGGCGCCTTCGGTGCCGGGCAGGTCCATGTCGTCTTCGGTCAGCACCAGGTAATGCGGGCAAGTTTCGCCGTACACCTGCGCCCCGATCTTCTGGGCGGCCTGGATCGTGGACAACGCTTCGACGGCCGAGACGTGCACGATCATCACCGGCACGTCGAACAGGCGCGAGAGCTGGATGACGCGGTTCGTCGCCTCGGCTTCGGCCAGCGCGACGTGGCTCGTGCCGTGGAACTTCGGCGCGGTGTAACCACGTTCGAGCAGGCGCTGCGATACCCAGCGAATGACGTCGTTGTTCTCGGCGTGAACCATCACCAGGGCGCGTTCGCGCGCGGCGACGGCGAGCACGTCCAGCAACTGGTAGTCGTCGATCTTCAACTGGTCGTAGGTCATGTAGACCTTGAACGACGTGATGCCGCTGCGGATGAGTTCCGGCAGGTCGGTGTGCAACGTCTGCGGATCGGTCTCGGAGAGGATCAGGTGATAGCTGTAGTCGATGACGGACTTGCGTCGCGCCAGTTCGGCGTAGTCGTTGGCCACTTTGCGCAGCGAGTTGCCGCGATGCTGGGCGGCGAACGGGACGATCATCGTGGTGCCACCGAAGGCCGCCGACACGCTGGCGGAGTACCAGTCGTCAGCGCCCATCTTGCCCATGCCCGACAGTTGCTCGACGTGGCAATGCGTGTCGATGCCGCCGGGCATCACGAGGCGCCCGGTGGCGTCGACGATGCGCGCGGCGTTGCCGGGCAGGTTCGGGCCGACGGCGGCAATCCTGTCGCCCCGCACGCCGACGTCGGCCCTTTGGGTTCCGCCGGCGTTGACGACGGTGCCGCCGCGAATGATCAGATCGAAATCGCTCATGATGAAATGGTCTCGTTGCGGCGTCGGGCGGCCGTCGCCTTGTGCCACCAGGCGATGCAAGCCTTCACCAGCAAATGGGTGGTGTCGAAGAGCGGCACGCCGCTCGGGTGATCGGAGAGCACCAGCGGCAACTCGGTGCACCCGAGGATGATGCCCTGCGCGCCGTCATCCACGAGTTGCGACGCGGCGCGGTCCAGCATCGCGGCCGCGCGCGCGAGGTCGCCGGCCTTGACGGCCGCGATGCCCGCGCTCACGCGTTCGTGCTGATCGCGCGCGCATGGAACCACCACATCCACGCCGGCAGCGTGCAGGGCGTCGTGATAGATGCGCCCCTGAATGGTGGCGGACGTGGCCATCAGGCCCACCCGCCGGAGTGCCGCGGGATGCGCGGTGACGGCTTCGGCGCTCGCGCGTCCGATGTGCAGCACTTCGAGCTGCGTGGCCGCCGCGAGGCGCGAATGCCAGAGATGCGCCGTATTACACGGAATGGCAATGGCGCCCGCGCCCGCCGATTCGAGAATGCGCAGACCGGCCAGCAGGAATGGCCAGGGCGCGTCGGAGCCGGCGAGGAACGACTCGCTGCGGTCGGGAATCTGCGGGACGCTGTGCACGAACACCGGCATGTGGTCCTGGTCCTTTGTCGCCGGCGTGGATTCCACGAGCTTGCGCATGAAGTCGGCGGTGGCGAGGGGCCCCATGCCACCCAACACGCCGAGCACGGTCGGCGCGGCGCTCATCGCAGGACCCCCGAGTTTCCCTTCAGCACGTTGGTGGCGAGTGCGATGGCGGTCATGCAGGGTTCGACCACCGGTACCCCCACGGCGGCTTCGATGCGCTCGCGCAATGCCGCCATGCCAGCGCAACCGAGCACGATGACGTCTGCGCCGTCGCGCTCGATGAGTGCGCGCGCGGTGTCGACGATGCGCGGTACCGCGCGCGTCTCGTCACCCGATTCGGCAACGCTCAGGTCGACGGCGCGTTCGCCGGCGATGTGCTGCGCGAGGCCATAGGCTCGGTAGGCGCGCCAATGTCGGGCGATGCTGCCCCGGGTGATCGCGACCACGCCAACGCGTTCGCCGAGCGCGGTGGCCGCCCCGAGCGCCGCTTGTCCGATGCCGATGACCGGGCGTCGGGTGATCTCGCGCGCGGCGGCGAGTCCGGGATCGCTGTAGCAGGCGAGTACGAAGGCATCGGCGGCATCGGTGCCTTGCAGATTCCTTTCGATCGCGTCGGCGACGAGGACCGCCGCCCGGTCGGCGTCGCGCTGCGTGGCGATCCCGGGAGGCGCCCCGTCGAGCGTGGCGTAGGTCAGGCGCACGGGCGCGTCGCGGAACTGGACGTTCGCCGTCGCGGCGATGCTGTGCGTCACGCCGGTGAGCGAGTTGGGGTTGATGACGAGGAGGGTGGACGACATACGCGAATCCGGTAACGCGACAAATTGGATGGATTCACGATAGCAACCGCATGGATGACGGGTCCAATAGAACGATTTTCGGACCTTATAGACGCAATGCATGGGTTCGCACCACGGAGGTGCCTGAGGTAAGCTCTTGCACCATCAAGACTCCATTGGAAAGGTGCAGACGTGGTCTCGGATACCCCCATGCCGCGCCCGCTGGCGATGAGCCTTCGTCAGATCGAGACATTCCGCGCGATCATGATCACCGGCTCGATCACAGAAGCGGCGAAGATGCTCTTCATCACACAGCCTTCAGCCAGCCGAATTCTCGCGGCGGCCGAGGGGCGCGTGGGGTTCCCGTTGTTCGAGCGATCGAAGGGGCGGCTATTCCCCACGCCCGAGGCGCGACGCATCTACCACGAAGTGGAGACGGCGTATGCCGGCGTGCAGCGCGTTGACGATCTGGTGCGCGCGATCATCGAGGGCAAGAGCGGGAAGCTGAACATCGTGTGCAGTCCGAGTCTGGGCGCGGAATTGGTGCCGCGCGCGATTGCGCTGTTCAATCAGCGCTATCCCGAGCTTCAGATCCACTTCGAGCCGCTCACGCACAACAACCTGATCCCGCGCGTGTTGCTGGGCAAGGACTATCTTGGTGTGTCGATGTTCGCGGTGAATTCGAACAACCTGAGGATGGAGGCGCTGGCCGACGGACCGATGATGTGCATCAGCCCACCCGGATGGCTTGCGCCGGGGGGCGTGGTCAAGGCGGACGACCTCGCGTCGCATCCCTGGATCGACTACGGACACGACACGCCGTTGGGCGCGATCGTGGGCGATATCTTCGGCAGGCACCGGCGGCCGTCGCCCATCGTCGAAGTGCGCTCGGCGATCAGCGCCCGCGTGCTGGTGAAGGAGCGCGTGGGCGTGGCGATCGTCGATCCGTTCTGCATCGATGCGTCGACGTTCCAACGCATCGACGTTCACGAGATCCGCCCCGCCAGGAAACTGCGGGTGCATGCCGTGTACTCGCAGGCCGAACCGCTGTCGCACGCCGGGCGGGCATTCATCCGAACGTTGCAGTCGGTGCTCGAAGATCACCTGCGTGCGATCGACGCGTTACGCGGATGACCTGTGGCTTAGAATACGGGCTCTGTCGAAAGAACCGTCATGGCCGTTGCCATGGAAGGCTTTCATTCTTGCAACCATTCCATGGTGAAGATGAGCACGCCTTTCATTTCCCTGTGCCCGGAGATCACGCGGGCCAACGCACTGAATCTGATCGATTGGCTGGACGACGAAGACGTTGTCCGCTACCTCAGCGATTCGCGCCACGTTTCCCGATCCATCGAGCAAGTCATCGAGCGCGTGCAGTTGCCGGTACTGACCCATCTGTTCAACCAGGGCGGCCGGTTCTTCATGGCCTACGACCGACATGACGCCCCGATCGGCTTTGTCCGCCTCGTCAAGACAGGTAAGGATTGCGAAATTGTCCTGGTCGTTGGTGATCGCGACAACTGGGGCCGCAGGCTTGGCGCCGGGGCGCTGCGCGCGGGAATGAAGCTCGCCTTCTTCGAGATGCGCGCCGAGACGCTCGTCGCCAGGATTCACGTGGATAACACGCGCTCGCTCAGGGCCTTCATGCGCTGCGGATTCGAGCCTCACGGCGAAACGCCCACGATGAAAGCGCTCGCGATGACCTCCGAGCGCTATCTACAGTATCTGCGCGAGAGCACGCCGGGCGACACGACCGAGATCCACATCACCGAGATCGATCAGACACGGCTCAGGCACCTTGTCGCGATGGAGGCGGGCCCGGCACTGGTCGATCTGGAGCACGAGATCGAGCGGGCCATTGTCGTCGACGCACGGCAGGTAGCAAGCGACGTGGTCACGATGAACGCCAGGGCACGGCTCAGGCTCGACGACGAGACCGTGGACGTGGACCTCGTCTACCCGCACGACGCCGACGAGAGCGCCGGTAAGGTGTCGATCTTCTCCGAAGTTGGCTCCGCGATCCTCGGCTACAAGGCGGGCGACGCGATCGATTGGCGGATTCGGAACCGGACTCGCCGTATTCGCATCGAGAAGGTGCTTTACCAGCCGGAAGCGGCGGGCGACTTCGATCGATAGGATGACGGCGTCGCATCGACGCGACGCGCTGGGGCGATTTCATGCATGCTTCGCGTCGGGCGTGTGGCCGCCGTCGCCATCGTGATGGCGATCGCGATCACGTCGGCGATTGCGCGTAGGTTCACCAGCGCACGGTGCGTCCGAGGTAGTCGAGGTACTCGAGACCCGGCCGGCCGAGCTTGTCGAGCAGCACGTTCACGACACCGGGCACACTTTCCTCGATCGACAATCGCCCCTGGGGGCCGCCCAGTTCCGTACGCACCCAGCCCGGCGCGATGAGCGCCATGGGTCGTGGGGTATGGACCTGGCGCGCGGCGAAGCTGCGCATGAACTGGTTCAGCGCGGCCTTGCTACCGCGGTAGAGCTCACGCTGGCCGGACTCGTTGTCGGAGATGCTGCCCTGGCCCGACGACATCACACCGATCAGACCCGCGGCACGCACCCGGTCGCAGAGACGTTCGACGACACGCATGGGGCCGAGGGCGTTCGTGATCATGAGATCCACGAAATCCTGCGTCGACACTTCGCCGATGTGCTGCTTCGGGTCGGGATTGGTCGTGCCCGCATTGACGAACAGCATGTCGAACGTTCGGTCGTGCAAGCGCTCGCGCAAGGCCGAGATCTGTTCGCACCGCGTGATGTCCAGCGTCTCGATTTCCACGCAGTCCGGGTGCGCTTCGGCCAGATCGTGCAGCAGCGTCCGGCCGCTGCCGGCGCGCACGGTGCCTACCACGCGCCATCCCCTGTGGACGAACTCCGCGGCCATCGCGTGGCCGAGGCCGCGCGAGGCACCAATCAGGAGGAGGGAGGGTAAATGCGTTGGGGTTTCAGGCATGAGATTCTCCGTCGTTCGATCGAATGCATCGATTCTCTACCCTCGGAAAACGTTGCACCAGACGCCTTATCTGCAATTATGAGTTGCACCGAACGCCATGGGTGTGCGATTTCGTTTATGCTGCGCAAATGTCGCGCATCGATCTGAATCTACTGACGGCTCTGGACGCGCTGCTGAGCGAACGAAGCGTCACGGGCGCGGCTCGGCGGCTGAAGATCAGCGTGTCGGCCATGAGCCGTACGCTCGCCCGGCTTCGTGCTGCGACGGGGGATCGCCTGCTCCTTCAGGCGGGGCGATCGCTGGTGTTGACCCCTTACGCGGAGCAACTGAGCCAGCGGGTGCCTTCGCTGACACGCGACGTGGAAGCGACGCTGGGGCGCGCCGAACACCGGTTCGACGCCGGCACCCTCGTGCAACGTTTCACGGTGCGCGCTGGTGAAGGGTTTATCGACCTGCTCGGTGCCGCACTGCTCACGCGCCTTCGGTGCGAGGCGCCGGGGGTGCAGATTCGTTTCGCACCGAAGGCCGATTGGGATGCCCAACCGCTCAGGGACGGCACGATCGATCTCGAGATCGGTATCGTCAGGGCGTCGGCGCCCGAAGTGCGCACGCGCAGACTCTTTCGGGACCGCTATGTCGGCATTTGCCGAAGCGCTCACCCGCTCATGCGCATGCGACGCGTGAGCACCGCGCGCTGGTTTAAGTACGCGCACGTGATGGTTTCGCGCACGGGAGACCCGGAAAACCCAGTCGATCTGGCGATTGCGTCATCCGAAACGCCACGAAACGTGCCCGTGGTGGTGCCGTCGTATACGAGCGCAATGCAACTAGTGCGCCATTCCGACTGGCTCGCGATCGTCCCGCGTTCCTGCCTCGGCAATGCGTTCGCTCCGGATCACGCCGCAAGCATGGGCTTGCAACCCTTCGACTTGCCGTTGGCAGCCTCCGATTTCCATGTTTCGGCGATCTGGCATCCCCGCCTCGATCACGATCCGGCGCAGCGCTGGTTCCGCACGCAAGTGCGCGAGTTGTGCGAGGCGGCCTATCGGTAGGGTAAGGTGCGGCCCGAGCGCACGTCGGCGGGAGTCGGGCGGACTGCATAGTTACTTGACTGCCATACCGGCTTCGGCTTCCTTCAGAAACCCGATGATTTGCTGTTCCGCAAATCGCTTCTTCATGTTCGTCTTCTTCTCCGAAAACGAACTTTACTAGACTCCGGATGGCACTGTTTGCAGGGGGCGGATCAGGAATGGCCATCCCATTGTTTCAAGTAGTTACTGCGCGTCGTGGTAACCGTTTTTATTACTAGTATCACCACCCCGTCTCCGAACCTCCGATCGTGCTAAAATCTTTGACTGATCAAACATTGATCCGTCAAAAAAATGGCTCCCAGTCCCAGCACCCCGCACTCGGCGGGGCAGGTGTTGCCCTTCCGACAGTCGCTCGTGGCGATGCTCGGGCTTTGTTTCTGCACGATGATGGTGGCGCTCGACCAGACGGTCGTCGGCACGGCGCTGCCGACCATCGTCGCCGAGCTCAAGGGCTTCGAGTACTACGCCTGGGTCGCAACGTCGTATCTCCTGACCTCCGTCATCACCGTGCCGATCTTCGGTCGGCTCGGTGATTTCTACGGCCGCAAACGCTTCGTGATGGCGGCCATCATCGTATTTACGGCCGCGTCCGTGCTGTGCGGTGCGGCCAGCAGCATGCCGTTCCTCGTCATCGCACGTGCCCTGCAGGGCATTGGCGGCGGCATGCTCGTCGGCACCGCCTTCGCATGCGTGCCTGAACTCTTCCCCGACCCGCACGTGCGCCTGCGCTGGCAGGTCATGCTCAGCTCCGCGTTCGGCATCGCCAACGCCATCGGCCCGTCGCTCGGCGGTTTCCTCACCGAAGCCTACGGCTGGCGCTCGGTCTTCTACGTCAACCTGCCCGTCGGGCTGCTCGGCGTATGGTTCGTCGGTCGACACCTGCCTCACATGCGTGCCGACGAACACGGCAAGACGAGCCTCGACTGGCTCGGCGCCCTGCTCATCGCCGCCGCACTCGGCAGCCTGCAAATGCTCGTGGAGTGGCTGCCGGCGGACGGCCTGTCGCGTGGCGTGCTCGCGCTGCTCGTCGTGTTCGTGGTCGCGTCCTACGTGCTCTACGCGTGGGAGAAGCGAACGTCTCACCCGATCCTGCCGTTCGAGATGTTCCGCGACAAAAGCCTCGCGCCGCTCTTCGTGCTGTCGGTCTTCGCAGGCTTCACGATGTTCGGCATCCTCTTCTACGCGCCCCTGATGTTGCAGGGCGGCTTCGGCCTGTCGCCGCGCGAAACCGGTCTGCTGGTCACGCCGCTGGTGGTCTGCATCACCGTGGGCAGCATCGTCAACGGACGCCTCATCACGCGCTTGCGCAATCCGAACGTGATGCTCTACGGCGGTTTCCTGCTGCTCGCGCTCGCCTGTGCCGGCATCATCACCACCCATCGCGGCACCTCGCACGCGCTGCTCGCGAGCTACATGTTCATCGCCGGCCTCGGCCTCGGCTTTGTGATGCCCAATCTCACGGTTTTCGCGCAGGAAGTCGCCGGCCGCGCGCATCTGGGCATCGCCACCGCGCTCATGCAGTCGCTGCGCATGATCGGCGGCATGCTCGGCACGGCCATCGTCGGCACGCTGGTGAATCACAGCTACACCGCCCGCGTGAAGGACGCGCTCGCCGCAAACGATGGCACCCAATGGACCGGGCAACTCACCGATCCGCAGATCCTCGTGAACGCGCAAGCCCAAAGCGACTTCCTCATGACGCTCGCCCACATGGGCCAGAACGGCGCCCTGTTCATCGAGTCGGCGCGCTCGTCGCTGGTCGCCGCGATTCACAACGGGCAGATGATGTCGCTCGCCGCGGCACTCGCCGGCCTGTGGTTCGTGCGGCGCGTGCCGCTCATTCGTCTGACGCGCGGCGCCAAGGCGTCGCCGCCGCCCGCGGAGTGACGCCATGCCGACCCCTCAGAAACGCAACGTCATCCAGCAACTCAGCCTGACGTATCGCGCGATGATGCTCGCCTTCGACGCGAAGGTCGGACACCCGTTGCCGAGATGGCGAATCATTCTCACGCTCGCCGAACAAGGCACCTGCTCGCAGAAGTATCTGGCCGAACATTGCCGGCTCGACCCGGCGTCGCTCACGCGCCAGTTGCAGTCCATGGAAGCGCTCGGCTGGCTCACTCGCGCCCCCGACCCGGACGACAACCGCCTCACCAATGTCACGCTCACTACCGCCGGTGCCGAGGTGTACGAGGAGGCCACGCCGCGTCGCCAGGCTTTCTTCGACGACGCGCTCGAAGGCATGACGCCCGCCGAGATCGCGACGCTGGAAAGCGCATTGGGCCATCTCGAGGAACAGTTCAAGTCGGTGGTGGTCCGCGCGAAATCGACCGCGCCGGACGCCCGGCCCGCCACGCGACGCAGTCCTGCGGAACCCGTCAACACGGATCCGCCGCCACCGGCGCGCAAACGGTCGTCACGCAATCCGGCATGAGCGGTCTTCCCGGGCATGCAATAGGCCACCGGGTCTGAACGTCACCCCGAAAGCTGGACGTAAGTCCGACCTTCGGGGCTTTTTCATGGCGAAGCACGACGCACAGGTCATGCCGGCGGTCGTGAAGGTGGTTTTATCTGGCGTTGCGGAGGGGGGCGTCGGCACGGCGACGCATCCCCGGTCAGAAGAATGTCTGCACGATGTCAACGACGTTGTAGTCGCTGTCGACCACGGGCAGATGACGCCATTTGTCGAACGTCAGGCACGGGTGCGAAATGTCGAACGCGATCATGTCGCCCACGCGGATGTCGTCGCCCGGCGCAATGCGCAGGTATGCGTGCTGATCCATCATGCCGGTGACTTCCCAATGCGCCGGCGTCGCCTTCGGTGTCTTGTCCTCGCCGGGACGAAACTGTTGCGCCGGTTCGGGCATGCCCGCATCGAATGCGGCGTCGCGCTTGCCCAGCGCGATGATCGCCCGCTCCGGTTCCGGAATCGATTGCACGTAGGCCCAGAGCTGGAGCGCCGGTTGCAACTGCGAGCGCATCTGCCTTGCGATGGGATTGCGCGTGGCGATCTGCGCCTGCGCTGCCTTGTAGATGCCCACGTCGTGCGTAAGGTAGCAGCCGGGGCGCAGCACGACGTCGAGCGCTGCCCCGACGTCCTTATGCGCGAACTCGTCGGCCACCACGTCGTACCATGCCGACCCGGCGCCCGAGAGCACCGCAGGCGTGCGCTCGATGCGACCCGCCGCGACCAGCTCGCGCGTGGTGCTCACGGCACGTTGGAGGAACGCGCGAATGTCCGACTCGGTACTCAGCACGCCCTCGTAGACTTCCACGCCCGCGAGCTTGACGGCGTCCGGGTAGCGGGCGAGGGCGTCGAGCACGGCGCGTTGCTGTGCGTCGTCGCGCACGCCGGTGCGTCCGCCCGTCACGCCCAACTCGATGAGCACCTGAATCGACTGGCCGCGCGCCCGGAAGAAGGTGCCCAGATGCACCACGGCCTCTGCCGAATCCACCAGGCAGAAGAATTCGAAATCGGGATCTTTCAGCAAGTCGGCGATCAACGCCATGTTGCGCTTGCCGACCAGCTGGTTCGCCATGAGCACCCGGCGCACCCCGTGGTGGTACGCCGCATTAGTTTGCTGCGCCGTGGCAAGCGTGATGCCCCACGCGCCGCCCTCGAGCTGCCGACGGAACAGCTTCGGTGCCATCGTCGTCTTGCCGTGCGGGGCGAGTTTCACGCCGTACTCATGCACGAATCGCTGCATCCACGCGAGGTTGTGACGAATCTTGTCTTCATAAAGCACCGCCGTGGGCAGGCTCAGGTCTTCGGCGAGCAGATTCCATCCGAGGCCGGCCGTCGCCGACGGCGCCAGCGGCGTGGGCATCGCCCCAAGACCCTTGTTCAGGGTATCGATCATGCCGTTCTGATAGTTTGTATCATTCATCGAAAATCCTCCGCGTGACCTTGCGCCGACGTCTGCCGGATGGTTCGTATAATAGCTTTGAATTACCAGGGTTTGACAAATTTGTTATAAAGTAACAAAAACTGAGAAAACGACTTGAACCGACGTCACGGCGAATTGCCGGGGCGCCCGACCGCACGCATGGACCGGAATATGGCCGAAACCTTCGATATCGTGACGCGCGTTGCCGAGCGCAGCGACCACCTGAGTCAGGCGGAGCGCAAAGTCGCGCAGGTGGTGCTCGAAGACGTGGCCGGCGCCGCGGCGGCGTCGATCAATGTGCTCGCCGAGCGCGCCGGGGTGAGCGAGGCCAGCGTGACCCGCTTCGCCAAGGCAATGGGCTGCCGGGATGTGCGGGACCTGAAGCTGCGTCTGGCACAGGCGGCGGTGGTGGGGCAGCGCTTTCTGGGCGCGAACGCCGCCAACGCGCAGGACGGCTCGGGCGAGACCATCGACCGGATCGCCGACGATATTCAGACGACGCTTCAGGTGCATCGCGGACTCATCAAGCCGGACGTGGTGCGTCGTGCCGCGGGGCGGTTGCTGTCGGCGCGCATGGTCTACGCGTTCGGCATGGGGGGCGGGTCGTCGCTCATGGCCGACGAGGCCCGTTACCGGCTCGTGCGGCTGGGGCGCCCGGTGGCGAGCTATCAGGATGCCGTGCTCGCCCGCATGGTCGCCGGCACGCTCGGTCGGGACGACGTGGTGCTCGCCTTTTCGGTGAGCGGCCATACGCCGGAGCTGGTGTCGGCGTGCGAGATCGCGCGGGAGTATGGCGCGCAGGTGGTCGCGGTCACGGCGACGGCATCGCCCCTCGCGACGCTGGCCGACGAGGTGCTGCCGATTCGCGCGCTGGAAACGGATTTCATTTTCAAACCGTCGTCGTCGCGCTACGCGATGCTGCTGGCAATGGACGTGCTGGCCACGGAACTGGCGTTGCTCGCCAAGCCGCAGAGCCAGGCGCTGTTGCGGCGCATCAAGTACGTGCTGGACACGCATCGGGGCGGCGGCGATCGCCAGCCCCTGGGAGACTGACATGACTGACTGCCTCGCGAACCGCACGGTGGACACCCTCATCACCGATGTGCGACTGGCCGACGGCTCCGGCGCGCCGGTCACCGACGAGCGTTTCGATGTCGCGCTGCGCGACGGCCGCATCCATGCCGTGGCGCCGGCCGGCGCGCTTGCCGGCTGGCAGGCCTCGCAGCGGATCGCGGGGCGGGCTCAGGTGCTGAGTCCCGGCTTTATCGACGTGCACACGCATGACGATACCAACGTGATACGCACCCCGGACATGACGCCGAAGCTCTCGCAAGGCGTGACGACGGTGGTCGTGGGCAACTGCGGGATCAGCGCCGCGCCGGTCACGCTCGGGGGCGATCCGCCCGATCCGATGAACCTGCTCGGCGAGGCCGACGCTTTCCGCTATCCGACATTCGCGGCCTATGTCGAAGCGCTGGAGCGGGCGCAGCCGGCGATCAACGTGGCCGCGCTCATCGGTCACACGGCGCTGCGCAACAATCATATGGACCGCCTCGACCGCCCCGCGACGGAAGCGGAAATCGAGGGGATGCGCGCGCAGTTGCGCGAAGCGCTGGCCAACGGCGCGCTGGGCTTGTCCACGGGCCTCGCCTATGCGAATGCGAACGCCGCCCCCACGGAAGAGGTGCTCGCGCTGGCCGAGCCGCTCGCCGAGGCGGGCGGGCTGTACGCGACGCATCTGCGCACCGAGTTCGCCGAGATCCTGGAGGCGCTCGACGAGGCATTCCGCATTGGACGGCACGCGCGCGTACCGGTGGTCGTGTCGCACCTGAAGTGTGCCGGCGTCGACAACTGGGGACGCAGCACCGAGATTCTCGACGCGCTCGACAAGGCACGGCGCTTCCAGCCGGTTGGCTGCGATTGCTATCCATACACGGCCAGTTCGTCGACGCTCGATCTCAAGCAGGTCACCGACGACTTCGACATTCTCGTGACATGGTCGCAGCCGCACCCGGAGCAGGGCGGCAAGCTGCTCGCGGAAATCGCTGCGCAGTGGGGTGTGGGTCTGATGGATGCCGCAACACGGCTTCAGCCGGCAGGTGCGGTGTACCACTGCATGGAAGAGGACGACGTGCGGCGCATTCTTCGTCACCCCGCGACGGTCGTGGGCTCGGACGGTCTGCCCAATGACCCGCTGCCGCACCCGCGACTGTGGGGGGCATTCCCGCGCGTGCTGGGCCGGTACAGCCGCGAGCAGCAACTGTTCCCGCTGGCCGAGGCCGTCCACAAAATGACAGGATTGTCGGCCGAGCGCTTCGGGCTGACCGGGCGGGGCTTCGTGCGCGAGGGCTACTGGGCCGATCTGGTCCTGTTCGATCCGGACACCGTGGCCGATGCCGCGACCTTCACCGACCCCATGCAGCCGGCCCACGGTATCGCCGCCGTGTGGGTCAATGGCGTACTGTCGTGGCAGGACCGTGCACCCACGCAGCATGCGCGAGCCGGACGCTTTGTGCGGCGTGGCACGCCGCAGCCGGTACTTTGATCAATGTTGCGGCCGACACGCGTGTGGCGGCCGTATTGTCGAAAGGAGCAATGATGAGCATCAAACGATATGGCGTGGAAGGCGGGCAGGGCACAGGTGGCCAGCGCATGCCGTTCGCACGCGCAACCGAAGCCGACGGCTTTCTGTTCGTCTCGGGGCAGACCCCGATGCAGGACGGCGAGGTGATCGATGGCGGCATCGTCGCCCAGTCGCATCAGGCGATCCGCAACATGCTGGCGATTCTCGCGGAGGCCGGCTATGGCACCGAGCACGTGATGCGCGTCGGTGTATGGCTCGACGATCCGCGTGATTTCGCGTCGTTCAACAAGGTGTTCAAGGAGTACTTCGGCGAACACCCGCCCGCGCGGGCCTGCGTGGTGTCGAGCATGGTCATCGACTGCAAGGTCGAGGTGGATTGCGTCGCGTACAAGAAGCCCGCGGCGTGAGCGTGCGATCCGCGCGGTGTCGCCGGTGTGGCGATGCCGCGCGCAGGTTCGAGGAAGCCGGCGATTTCGCCGGCTTTTTTTGTGGTGGCCGCCACGGACGCGATCATCGGGGTGTCGTCGTCGTACTGAGCACTCGCCTTGACGGGCACCTTGGTATCCGTTTCGCAAAGGTTGCGGTTGAGCTTCGATGGCAACGGGATGTTGGCGCGCGCAGTCTGCAATCTCTTCATCAAAGAGGAGGTGGACCGTGTTTCATGGACTGGAGGGCGCCAGCCGGAGCGCCCCGGCATTGCATCGGATGGACGACGTTGCCGACGACGCCCGCGTCGTCATCGACTTCCCGCCGTCCCCCGACGACATCCGTTTGTACAACCAGCGCATGTCGCACCTGAGCCAGGCCGGTTGGCATTCGGGCCTGTCGGGTCTCTCGCTCGTCGTGCTGGGCCTGATGGGCGTGGGGTGCAGCGCCTACGCTTGCATGCAGACTTCGTTGCGGGGCGACGAAGCGGTTTTCGCGGACGAGCATCGCTGGCTGGGCTATGCGTTTGGCGGGAGCGTTGCGCTGCTTTCCACGTGGTCGATCACGTTCGGCCTGAGCGAGATCTGCGTGTGTGCGAGAAAGCGCCGCGAAGCCCGGCAGGAGATGCAGGCGATGAGCGCGAGCGTGCGCTTCGATGCGCGCTCCGGGGAGGCCAACGGCCGTGACTTCGTTTGAGATTCCAGCCGACACGACGCCGCCGTCGCGGCATGTCGCGAGCGACATCGCGGCGATCCGCGATGCGGTGCGCGACGCCGAGGCGCGCTGCGCTGCGATGGACCTGCCGTCCCCGGGGACGTGGGACGCCGCGCGGTGCGACGCAGCCTACCGTCGTGGTTACGGCGCGTTCGAGCGCGGCGATTACGTGCAGGCGATCGAGTGCTTCGCCCCGCTGCTCGCGGCTTGCCCGCACCAGGCGGACTATGCCGTGGCGCTCGCCCTGTGCGCACAACGTCTTGGCGAGCCGCGGGCGGCGCTGCCGCTTTTCATGGCGGCGGCGCTGATCGATCGGGAGGCACCCGGGCCGATGTATCGGGTGGGCGAATGTCTGTTCGAGCTTGCGTATTACGCAGCGGCCGGAAGCGCCATGCGCGAGACGATGCGTCGCTGCGCCGGACAGCCAGGGTTTGCCGCCGTGCGCCGCGCCGCGCAGCGCGTCATGTCGATGGCGCAGGCCATGGCATGACGCCTCGGCGTCTGCCCTCAAACGAGCACGGCGGCGGGACCGGTTCGGATCCCGCCGCCGTCTGGCGTGCCGCTCGGGCGACAATGCCCTACTGGCGAGCCGTGCGCGCGTTGTCCGGCATCGGCAGCGTGAAATTGGTGCGGAACGGGTTGATGTCGAGCCCGCCGCGTCGCGTATATCGTGCGTATACCGCCAATTGGCTGGGTTTGCACTGCCGAAGGATGTCCATGAAGATGCCCTCCACGCACTGCTCGTGAAAGCCCGTGTGACGTCGGTAGGAAATCACGTACTTGAGCAGGCCTTCCTGATCGATCGGCGGGCCGACGTAGCGGATCTGCAGGCTGCCCCAGTCAGGTTGTCCCGTCACGGGGCAGTTGGACTTGAGCAGGTTCGACACGAGGGTTTCGTCGACGTGTGGCTCGTCGAATGCAGCCTTGAGCAGGGTGGCGTCGGGCGCGTACACGTCGGTCTCGATATCGAGGCGATCGACGAGCAGGCCGTCGAGTTCGTCGAGTTCGAGCTTGCCGAAGCCGCCCGGCTCGATGAGCCGCACCTGCACCGGCGCCCCCGCGGCTTCGGACAGATCCTGCTGAATCAATGCGCGCGCCGCGTCGGCGTTGGCCAGCCGGGTTTGGGCGAACGAGCCGAGATAGAGCTTGAACGACTTCGATTCGATGATGTTCGGCGAATCGGCGGGCACCATGGCGGTGAGCAGCGCGATCTGCGGCTTGCCCTTTTCATTGAGCCATGAGAGTTCGTAGCCGTTCCAGATGTCGGCGCCGAAGAACGGCAACGTGTCGGGCACGCCGATCGCCGCGCGCGCCGGCGCACGGGCGATGGGGAAGAGCAGGGACGGGTCGTACTGCTCGGTATAGGCAACTTCCTTGCCGAGCGGAGATTGGTCAGGCGTTGTCATGATTTGCAATGCCACTGATGACGTGACCGGTGGGGGTGACCCGCGCGGCCGACTCGCAGTGGCGTGTCTGATCGTCGAAGAAGAAATCGGGCTCGAATTCGCGCAGGAACGCGCCTTTGTCCAGCCCGCCCAGGAACATCGCCTCGTCGATGTCGATTTTCCAGTCCATGAGCGTGCGAATCGCGCGTTCATGCGCCGGCGCCGAGCGCGCGGTCACGAGCGCGGTGCGGATCTTGACCGGCACTTCGTGTCCCGCGAGCGTTTGCAGGCGGTGCAGCGCCTGCAGCAGGGGCTTGAACGGCCCCGGCGGCAACGGCGTGGCGGCGCGCTCGATCTCGTGCCGCTGGAAGGCGTCGAGTCCGTTGCGCTGGAAGACCTGCTCGGCTTCGTCGGAGAAGAGCACCGCGTCGCCATCGAACGCGATGCGGATTTCGTCGGGGTGCAGTTCCGCCTTTTTCGCGGAGTCGGGGTAGACGCGCGCCGCCGGGAAGCCGGCCGTGAGGGCACTGCGCACGTCTCGCTCGTTGGCCGAGAGGAACAGGTGCGCGCCCAGGGCGTTGAGGTAGCCGAACGGTTCGCGCCCGCGCGTGAACACACCGCGCTCGATCTTGAGGTCGACCTGCCGCGCGGAACGAAACACACGCATGCCGCTCACGGGATCGTTGCGCGAGAGCACCACGACTTCCACGCGATGCCTGTCGGTCCCGTCCTGATTGAAAGCGAGGAGCTTCTGCACGAGCGGAAACGCCACGCCGATGCGCGCGGGCACGTCGAGGCGGTCGAGCTGGTAGCGCATGTAGGACTGGTCGTCGCCGCTTGCCACGCCCGCCTCGTACACGCGGTTCTCTTCTTCGAAGTCGAACAGCGCGCGCGAGGATATCGCGACGACAAGTTTGTTCTCGAGCGTGATGGGCATGGCGGCGGTGGCGTGATGTCCTGAGTCGTTGCGGATGTGAAAGCCGGCGGCTTACCCGAGGAACAGCTTGTAGACCGGGTTGTCGCTTTCGTCCCAGTAAGGATAGCCGAGCGTGGCGAGGAAGTCGCGGAACGCGGCCTTCTCGTCGTCCGGCACCTGAATGCCCACGAGGATGTTGCTGTAATCGGCGCCCTGATTCCGGTAGTGGAACAGGCTGATGTTCCAGTTCGGGCTCATGGCCGAGAGGAATTTCATCAGCGCGCCCGGACGCTCCGGGAACTCGAAGCGGTAGAGCACTTCGTTGCTCGCGAGCGCGGAGCGTCCGCCCACCATGTAGCGGATGTGCTGCTTGGAGAGTTCGTCGTTGGACAGGTCGAGCGTGGGGAACCCGTGACGCTCGAAGCCCGCCTTGATGCGTTCGCCCTCGTCGCGATTGTGCATCTGGATGCCCACGAAGATGTGCGCGCTGGACGCCTCGCTGATTCGGTAATTGAACTCCGTCACATTGCGGCTGCCCACCACTTCGGTGAAGCGCTTGAAGCTGCCGCGCGCCTCGGGAATGGTCACGGCGAACACCGCTTCGCGCGCCTCGCCGACTTCGGCGCGCTCGGCGACGAAGCGCAGGCGGTCGAAGTTCATGTTGGCGCCGGAGGTGATCGCCACGAGCGTCTCGGCCTTGAGCTTTTCACGCTCGGCGTACAGCTTGGCGCCCGCCACGGACAACGCGCCGGAAGGCTCGAGCACGCTGCGGGTGTCCTGGAAGACGTCCTTGATGGCCGCGCAGAGCTGGTCGGTGTCCACGCGAACGACTTCGTCGAGGTGGGCCTGGCACAGCCGGAACGTCTCGGCGCCGACGTATTTGACGGCGGTGCCGTCCGCGAACAGGCCCACATCGTTCAGGAGCACGCGCTCGCCGGCGTGGATGGATTGCGCCATGGCGTCGGAGTCGACGGACTGCACGCCGATGATCTTGATCTCGGGACGCACGGCCTTCACGTATGCGGCGACGCCGGCGGCGAGCCCGCCACCGCCGATGGGCACGAAGATGGCGTGCAGCGGGCCCTGGTGCTGGCGCAGGATTTCCATGCCGATGGTGCCTTGGCCGGCAATGACGTCGGGGTCGTCGAACGGCGGCACGAAGGTCAGGCCGCGTTCGCTCTGCAAGGTCATGGCGTGGGCGTAGGCGTCGCTGTAGGAGTCGCCGGCCAGCACGACTTCGACGGCGCGCCCGCCGTGTGTCCGCACGGCGTCGATCTTGACCTGCGGGGTGGTGACCGGCATGACGATGACGGCCTTGCAGCCCAGGCGCGCGGCGGAATATGCCACGCCCTGCGCGTGATTGCCGGCCGAGGCGGTGAGCACGCCGCGTTCGCGTTCGGCCTCGCTGAGGTTGGCCATCTTGTTGTATGCGCCCCGAATCTTGAAGGAGAACACCGTCTGATTGTCTTCGCGCTTCAGATAAATTCGATTGTGCAGCCGCATGGAGAGCGTGCGTGCCAATTCGAGTTCGCTTTCCTTGGCGACGTCGTAGACTTTTGCGATGAGGATCTTCTTCAGATAATCGGGAGCTGCATCGGACATGATTTAAGGCTTCTTCAGGTTAGGCACATCAAGGAACAAAAGGACAATGATAGACCAGCACGTCCGCCCGGGCGGTCGCGCTTGGTCTCTCGGGAAAAATCGGGAAAGGGGAGTGCGCGCCCTAGCGTAGGTCGTCTGGGGTGTCGATGTCGCGCACGATTCCGGCGTCGTCGACATCGACGATCGTAATGTGCTCGCTAATCAACAGGTCGCGCGCGCCGGCGTCGCCGTCAAGGGCGGCCAGGCGTGACGTGAAGGCAGAACCGAAGGCCACGGGGTGGCCGCGCTGTCCCTGATAACTCGGTGCGACGATGGCCTCGGACGAGTTGAGCCCATCGGCGACGGCGCGAATGGTATGCGGATGGATGTAGGGCATGTCGGCCAGCGCAACGAGCCAGCCGTCGAGATGTTCCAGCCCGGGCGGCGGCGCTTCGTCGGCGCCGGACTGGATGCCGGCCGCGAGCGTGGCCCCCATGCCGCGCTTGGTGGCGTGGCTCATCACGACTTCGCAACCCGCCTGCAGCAGCACGTTCTCGAGCTCGGCCGAATCCGGACGCACGACCGCAATCACGCGCGGCAATACGGCCAGCAGCGCATGCGCGCTGGCAAGGGCAACGGGTCGGTTCAGGGGATCTCCGGGCAGCGGCGCGAGCAGCTTGTTCCGGCGCCCAGCCGCATCGAAGCGGGTACCGAGTCCGCCTGCCAGTAGAATGGCCACGGGCGGCGTCGAAGGTCGGGTCATGGACATGCATTATGCGCCAGACTTTTCGTTTCTGCCAAACTCGCATGCCCGAACGCGGGTTGGCGCATGACGCATGCGCCGACCGTCCGGTCGGTCATGTCGTCCGGTGGCCCGCCCGTGCGGGATCTGTTCTGTCTATTTCCGGAGTTGCATGGAGTCGTTCATCACCTGGCTGCTCGGCGTGCTGGCCCTGCCCGGCGTTGGCCTGCCGGCCATTTTTCTGGTGTCGTTTGTCTCGGCCACACTGCTGCCAATGGGCTCCGAGCCCGCGCTCTTCGGCTATGTGACGCTCAACCCGCAAATGTTCTGGCCCGCCATTGCGGTGGCCACGGCAGGCAACACTGCCGGCGGAATGCTCAATTGGTGGATGGGGTTCGCCGCGCGCCGCGCGTTCGTTCGCCTCAAAGTCCGTCGCCGCACCCATGCGCGGGCGGCGGGCCGTGCCGGTGAGCGGGCGGCCGCCTTCGGGGATGCGCCGTCGCGGTCCGTCAAGCGTGCCGACGGCAAGGCGCCGATGAACGAACGCTATCACCGCTGGATGCGCCGCTTCGGGCCGCCACTGCTCCTGCTCTCGTGGCTGCCCGTGGTCGGCGACCCGTTCTGCTCGCTCGCCGGATGGCTGCGCCTTCCCTGGCGCGCCTGCCTGCTCTATATCGCAGTGGGCAAGGCGCTGCGCTACATTGCCGTGACCTACCTGATGATGCGGGTGCCCGAATCGTTCTGGCACGGCATCTTCGCGCCTTTCAAACATTTACTGATTGGGTAGGTTCGGCGCCCCGCCGCCCAGGACTGCGCTCAATGTCCGGAGCCGCCGGACCGGTGCACCTTTGCGCCTCCCGGACATGAGCCCAACCCAGATCCTGTTCCTGATTCGAGGAGGCGCCCCGGTCCGGCCTTACCGCAGGCCGTCCGGGTGACGCCAACCGCCTTCCGGCTTATCGTCGTGCGCAGGTCACGCCTTTGCCACGTCGAACGGCAAGGAACGCAGGCGCTTTCCCGTCAACGTGAACAGCGCGTTCGCGTACGCCGGTGCCAACGCCGGCAATCCCGGCTCGCCCATCCCCGTCGGCGCATCGCCCGAACTCGCGATGTGCACACTGATCGCCGGCATGTCCGGCAGGCGCGCCACCATGTACTGATGGAAGTTGCTCTGCTCGACTTCCCCATCCTTCATGGTGATCGCCGCACCCGGCAACGTCGTTCCCAATCCCATCAACGCCGCCCCCTCGACCTGCGCGGCTACCGTCAACGGATTGACCGCGAAGTTGCAATGCACCCCCGCCGTCGCACTCACCAACCTCGGGGTTCCATTGCGCATCTCGGCCACGACAACGTACGCCACCACGGAGTCGAACGACTCATGCACCGCCACGCCCCACGCCTGCCCCTCCGGCAACCGGGTCTTCCCATAGCCGGATCGCTCGACCGCCAGGGCAAGCGCCTCCTTGTGTCGCGGATGCTTGTCACCCATCAATGCATAGCGATACGCCACCGGGTCCTGACCGGCCTGCTTCGCCAACTCATCGATCAAGGTTTCCATGACGTACGCGGTGTGAGTGTTGCCCACCGACCGCCACCACAACACCGGCACGTTGACCTTGGGACTGTGCAACGTCAGACGCAGCGGCACGGCGTACGGCGTGCCGGACACGCCCTCCACACTGGTGCCGTCGATGCCGTTCTTGACCATCATCTTCTCGAACGGCGTACCCGCCAGAATGGACTGACCGACGATGGTGTGATTCCACGCGAGGATGTTGCCCTTGTCGTCGAGGCCGATTTCGGCGCGGTGCACGTACATGGGACGGTAGTAGCCGCCATGGATGTCGTCTTCGCGGCTCCAGATGACCTTGACCGGCTCGCGATGGCCGGCCTTGCGCCATGCCTTGGCGACCTGCGCCGCCTCGACACCATAGTCGGACGTGGGGACCGCGCGTCGCCCGAAGCCCCCGCCCGCCATGAGCGTGTGCAGCTTGACTTGCTCGGGCTTGAGTTCGAGCGTGCGTGCAATGGCCGCCTGATCGACGGTCTGGAATTGGGTGCCGGTCCAGACTTCGGCCCCTTTGTCGGAGAGCTGCACGGTGCAGTTCAACGGCTCCATGGGCGCGTGCGCGAGATACGGGAAGCTGTATTCCGCCACGAGCGTTTTGGGCGCGCCCTTGAGCTTGCTGACGTCGGCGTCGATGGCCACGGTCCCGGGCGTCCTGGCCATCTCCTTGTATTTGGCCAACTGCGCCGTGGTGTCGACGTGTTCGACCCCGCTGGTGTCCCACTCGGGTTTGAGCGCGTCGCGTCCGGTCTTCGCCTGCCAGTAGCCGTCGGCGATGACGGCTACGGCGGTGCCGCCCCGATCGTCGGGAATCTCCAGCACGTCGCGCACGCCCTTGACGGCCTTCGCGGCCTTGGCGTCGAAGCGTTTCACTTTGGCGCCGAACACCGGCGGGCGCGCCACGACCGCCACCTTGAGGTTGGGCAGCTTGAAATCCATGCCGTACATCGGCACGCCGGTCGACTTGGCCCGCGCGTCGAGGCGACCGGTCGGCTTGCCCAGCAGGCGGAACGCCGACGGCGATTTGAGCGGAACATCGGCCGGCACCGGCATGGCCTGCGCCCTGGCCGCGAGGCTGCCGTAGGTGGCGCGCTGGCCGTTGGGGCCGAGGACGACGCCGTTTTCGGTTTTCAACTGTGCCGCGGGCACTTTCCATTGCTGCGCCGCCGCCGCAATGAGCATGGCGCGCGCCGACGCCCCGATGCGACGGTACTGCAACCACGAGTGTGCCACGGAGCCGGAACCACCGGTCATCTGAATGCCGAACAAGGGGTCTTTGTAGACGTCGGCCGCCGGCGCCAGCTCGCTGCGCACCTTCGCCCAGTCGCAGTCGAGTTCCTCGGCAACCAGCATGGGCAGCGCGGTCTGCACGCCCTGGCCGAAGTCGAGGCGGTTGACCTGGATGGTGACGGTGTCGTCGGGCGCGATGCGCACGAACGCGGACGGCACGACGGGCGCCGGCGCGGCGCCCTGTGCGGCGGCGCCGCGCATGGCGCCGGGCAGCGACATTTCAAGCATCAGGCCGCCGGCCGCAAGGGCGGAGGTCTTGAGGAATCCGCGGCGGCTCAGGCCGGTGTAGTCGCCCACGGCGACCCCGGGATACTGGGAAAAGCGAAGTTCGCGCATGTCGGTGTCTCCTCGCCTCAGGCCAGCGACGCCGCGGCGTCCTTGATGGCCGCGCGAATGCGGGCGTAGGTGCCGCAACGGCAGATGTTGCCCGACATCGCGGCGTCGATCTGCTCGTCGTTGGGCTGCTTGTTCTCGCGCAGCAGCGCGGTGGCGGACATGATCTGGCCGCTCTGGCAGTAGCCGCACTGAGGCACGTCGTGCTTGACCCAGGCGTCCTGCACGGCACGGCCGACCGGGTCGGCGCCGACGTTTTCGATGGTCGTGATCTTCTTGCCTTCCACGGCGGAGACGGGGGTGATGCAACTGCGGATGGCCGCGCCGTCCATATGGACGGTGCACGCGCCGCACAACGCCATGCCGCATCCGAATTTGGTGCCGGTCATGTTGAGCGCGTCGCGCAGGGTCCAGAGCAGGGGAGTGGCCGGGTCGACGTCGACCTTGACCGGCTTGCCGTTCAGTTGAAACGAAGCCATAGAGACACCTCTTGTCGGGTGGATGGAGCGGGGATCGGCAAAACATACTCTGGTTCGCTGAAAATTTCACAGCAGGAGTGGGCCGCAACTCGTTGTATATAAACGGATACAGCGGCCGGGGAAATCACTGGAAGGTGTCGGGGGCGAGCGGTACCGGGTTGGTCGTTAAGGTGCCGTCAACGCAGCGATGAGGCCGATGTCGGCAACGACGGACGGCGAATCGGTCGGGGGAAGTTGGGGGGAGGGAGGGGAATGACGCGCCAGAGCGAGGAATTCGGTGCGCCGCCGACGTGTTGCGGTGCAATGAAGTACAATTCGGCCTACATTCCCCTACCAACACTTTCCCAAGCCGGAAGAAAGATCTGGGCATGCGCACCAACTGCCTCACCCCCCTGTGCTTCTGCTCGATGACCGGACACGATTCGTCATCGGCGTCTTCGCACGGCAGTCGTCGATCTCGCTGATCGCAGATCGTCCGTTGTCGGCCAGCGCGCACCCTTGATCCCCAGCGCGCTCGCCGCCGGCAATCCCAGCGCATACCCGATTTTGACTTTCGGCGCGTCCCGCGAGACGAACGCCGACGGCGGACGCACCGCCGCAATGACGAGCCCGACAAGATGAACGCACCCTTGCCCGCCTTCGAGCCGCACGACGCAAAGCATGCCGTAGCCGCCCAACCGCCGCGACTGCGCGAGATCCCCTATAACTACACGTCGTTTTCGGACCGCGAAATCGTCATGCGCCTGCTCGGCGCCGACGCCTGGGCGATCCTCGACGAACTCCGCGCGGAACGCCGCACCGGCCGCTCGGCACGCATGCTGTACGAAGTGCTAGGCGACATCTGGGTGGTTCGCCGCAATCCGTATCTGCAGGACGACCTGCTCGACAATCCGAAGCGCCGCAAGCTGCTGATCGATGCCCTCGAGCACCGGCTCAACGAGATCGACAAGCGCCGTCGCGCCGACATGGCGCAACACGCCGACGAGAGCGGCCGCGAGCGCGCCGCGCGCGTGGAACAGCTGGAATCGGCGGCGCGCCGCGCCGTGGCCGACTTCGCCGCGGAGTTCGACAAGATGGCGGAACTGCGCCGTCGCGCGAAGAAGGTGCTTGGCCGCACGACCGCCCACGACAACATCAAGTTCGACGGCCTGTCGCGCGTGTCGCACGTGACCGACGCCACCGACTGGCGTGTGGAATATCCGTTCGTGGTGCTCACGCCGGACACGGAAGCCGAAATGGCGTCGCTGGTCAAAGGCTGCTTCGAGCTCGGGCTGACGGTGATCCCGCGCGGCGGCGGCACCGGCTATACGGGCGGCGCGATTCCGCTCACGCCGTTCTCGGCCGTCATCAACACGGAAAAGCTCGAGCAGCTCGGCGATGTCGAATATTCGCAGTTGCCCGGCGTGGACAAACCGGTACCGACGATCTTCTCGGGCGCGGGCGTGGTCACGCGCCGCGTGGCCGAGGCCGCCGAGCGCGCCGGTCTGGTGTTCGCGGTGGACCCCACGTCGATCGATGCCTCGTGCATCGGGGGCAACGTGGCGATGAACGCCGGCGGCAAGAAGGCCGTGCTGTGGGGCACCGCGCTCGATAACCTGGCCTGGTGGCGCATGGTCGATCCGCAGGGCAACTGGCTGGAAGTCACGCGCCTCGATCACAACCTCGGCAAGATTCACGACATTCCGGTCGCCCGCTTCGAGCTCAAGTGGTACGACGGCAATCAGGCGCCCGGCGCCGCACTGCTCAAGACCGAACGGCTGGACATCGAGGGCAAGCGCTTTCGCAAGGAAGGCCTCGGCAAGGACGTGACGGACAAGTTCCTCGCCGGCCTGCCGGGCATTCAGAAGGAAGGCTGCGACGGTCTCATCACGAGCGCGCGCTGGATTCTGCACAAGATGCCCGCGCACACCCGCACGGTGTGCCTGGAATTCTTCGGCCAGGCCAAGGAAGCGATTCCGAGCATCGTCGAGATCAAGGACTACATGTTCGCGCAGACGGCCGCGGGCGGCGCGATTCTCGCCGGCCTCGAGCATCTGGACGAACGCTATCTGCGCGCTGTGGGCTACGCCACGAAGTCGAAGCGCAACGCGTTCCCGAAGATGGTGCTCATCGGAGACATCGTCGGCGACGACGACAACGCGGTCGCCCAGGCGACCTCGGAAGTCATTCGCATGGCCAACGGCAAGAGCGGCGAGGGTTTCGTCGCGGTGTCGGCGGAGGCCCGCAAGAAGTTCTGGCTCGACCGCTCGCGCACGGCCGCCATCGCGCGCCACACCAACGCCTTCAAGATCAACGAAGACGTGGTGATTCCGCTGCCGCGCATGGGCGAGTACACCGACCACATCGAGCGCATCAACATCGAGCTCTCGCTCAAGAACAAGCTCCAGCTGGTCGACGCCCTCGAGGCGTTCTTCGAAGCCGGCAACCTGCCGCTGGGCAAGACCGACGACGCGAACGAAATCCCGTCGGCCGAACTGCTCGAAGACCGCGTGCAAACCGCACTCACGCTGCTGCGCGATGTGCGCGAGCGCTGGGTCTTCCTGCGCGATCACTTCGAGATGCCGCTCGCCGAGGCGATTCCGCTGCTCAATCGTCATGGCATTCGCGACATCAATGTGGCGCTCAACGATCGCCTGACGAAGCAGCCGGAAACGCGTCTGATCGACCTGCTGCAAGATCGCACGGTCCGGGTGTCGTGGAAGCAGGAGATCCGCGCCGAACTGCGCCAGATCTTCTCGGGCGCCGAGTTCAAGCCGATCCTCGACGAGGCGCAGGCGATTCACAAGCGCGTGCTGCATGGCCGTGTGTTCGTGGCGCTGCACATGCACGCCGGCGACGGCAACGTGCACACCAACATCCCGGTGAACTCGGATAACTACGAGATGCTCCAGGATGCGCACAAGGCCGTGGCCCGCATCATGGACATCGCCCGCTCGCTCGACGGCGTGATCTCGGGCGAACACGGCATCGGCATTACCAAGCTGGAGTTCCTGACGGAAGCCGAGATCGGCGAGTTCCGCGCCTACAAGATGCGCGTGGATCCGGAGGGGCGCTTCAACAAGGGCAAGCTGCTGGACATGCCCGACCTGCCTGCCGACCTGCGCAATGCCTATACGCCGAGCTTCGGGCTGATGGGCTACGAGTCGATCATCATGCAGCAGTCGGACATCGGCGCCATTGCCGACAGCGTGAAGGACTGCCTGCGCTGCGGCAAGTGCAAGCCGGTGTGCGCCACGCACGTGCCGCGCGCGAACCTGCTCTACAGCCCGCGCAACAAGATTCTCGCCACGTCGCTGCTCATCGAGGCGTTCCTCTATGAGGAACAGACGCGTCGGGGCGTGTCGATCAAGCACTGGGACGAGTTCAACGACGTGGCCGATCACTGCACCGTCTGTCACAAGTGCGTGACGCCGTGCCCGGTGAAGATCGACTTCGGCGACGTGACGATGAACATGCGCAACCTGTTGCGCAAGATGGGCAAGAAGAAATTCAATCCGGGCTCGGCCGCCGGCATGTTCTTCCTGAACGCGACCAACCCCGAGACGATCAACATCACCCGCAAAGTGATGATCGACTGGGGCTACAAGGCGCAGCGTTTCGGCGCCGACATCTTCAAGAAGCTCGCGAAGAAGCAGACGGCGCATCCGCCGGCCACGGTCGGCAAGCCGCCGCTGCGCGAGGAAGTGATCCACTTCGTCAACAAGAAGATGCCGGGCAATCTGCCCAAGAAGACGGCGCGCGCGCTACTCGACATCGAAGACAACAAGGTCGTGCCGATCATTCGCGATCCGAAGGCCACCACGGTGGACTCGGAAGCGGTGTTCTACTTCCCGGGCTGCGGTTCGGAGCGTCTGTTCTCGCAGGTCGGTCTGGCCACGCAGGCCATGCTCTGGCACGTGGGCGTGCAGACGGTGCTGCCGCCGGGCTACCTGTGTTGCGGCTATCCGCAGCGCGGCTCGGGGCAGGGCGAGAAGGCCGAGAAGATCGTGACGGACAACCGCGTGCTGTTCCATCGCATGGCGAATACGCTGAACTACCTCGACATCAAGACCGTGGTGGTGTCGTGCGGGACTTGCTACGATCAGCTCGCCGGCTACGAGTTCGAGAAGATCTTCCCGGGCTGCCGCATCGTCGACATTCACGAATACCTGCTCGAGAAGGGCGTCAAGCTCGACGGCGTGGGCGGTACGCGCTACATGTATCACGATCCGTGCCACACGCCGATCAAGACGATGGACCCGGTCAAGCTCGTGAACCAGCTGATGGGCAGCGAGAACGACGGGTACAAGATCGAGAAGAACGATCGCTGCTGCGGCGAATCGGGCACGCTGGCCGTCACGCGGCCCGACATCTCGACGCAGATCCGCTTCCGCAAGGAGGAGGAGATGCGCAAGGGCGCCGCGAAGCTGCGCGCCGACGGCAAGGTCGATGACGTGAAGATTCTCACGAGCTGCCCGTCGTGCCTGCAAGGGCTGTCGCGCTATAACGAGGACGCCAATGTCACGGCCGACTACATCGTCGTGGAAATCGCCAGGCACGTGCTGGGCGACGAGTGGCTGGTGGACTACGTGAAGGACGCGAACAACGGCGGCATCGAACGCGTGCTGGTGTGATGCTCCTGCGCGGGACGCGGCCGAGGCCTGACCGACGGACCACGGAGGTGGCATGGAGGTAGTCTATACAGCACTGATCCTGCTGTTCGTGGTGGCGCTGACCGGCGTGCTGGTCAGCTTCGTCCGATTCCTGCCGGTGCCGCTGGTGCAGATCGCCGTGGGCGCCGCGCTCGCCTGGCCGGGCGCGGGGCTGCACATCGATCTCGACCCCGAGATCTTCTTCCTGCTGTTCATTCCCCCGCTGCTCTTCGCCGACGGCTGGCGCATGCCCAAGCGCGAGTTCTGGCACCTGCGCGTGCCGATCATCGCCATGGCGCTCGGTCTGGTGATCTTCACGGTGCTCGGCGTGGGGTACTTCATCCACTGGATGATTCCGTCGATACCGCTGGCCGTGGCGTTTGCGCTCGGCGGCGTGCTCTCGCCGACCGACGCGGTGGCCGTATCCGCGCTCACCGGGCGCCTGCGCATGCCCACGCGTCTCATGCACGTGCTCGAAGGCGAAGCGATGATGAACGATGCGTCGGGCCTCGTCGCGTTCAAGTTCGCCATCGTGGCGGCCACCACCGGCCTGTTCTCGATCGGCAACGCCACGTTTTCCTTCTTCGTCATCGCGCTCGGCGGCCTGCTCGCCGGCTGGGCGGTGACTTGGCTCTTCACGCAATTTCACCGCCGGGTGCTCGACGTCTCCAACGAGGAACCGGCCACGGTCGTGCTGCTGCTCCTGCTCATGCCGTTTGCCGCCTATCTGCTGGCGGAGCATTTCGGCTTCTCGGGCATTCTCGCGGCCGTGGCCGCGGGCATGACCGTGAGCTCGACCGATCTGCTCAACAGCCGCACGGCCACGCGCATTCTCGGCAACGGCGTGTGGTCGATGCTCGAATTCGTGTTCAACGGCGCGGTGTTCGTGCTGCTCGGCCTGCAATTGCCCGATATCGTGCGCGCGGCGCTGCGACCGAACCAGCATCTGTGGGGCACGTTGCTCAATCTCGGCGAGTTGATGGCTTATGTGGGCGCGATTTCGGCGGTGCTCATCGTGCTGCGCTTTTGCTGGGTGTGGTCGGCGTGGCGAGTGATGTACTTCCTCGGCATGCGTCGCGGGGAAATCACGATGAAGCCCGGCATGCGTTTTACCGGCGTGACGGCGCTCTCGGGCGTGCGCGGCGCGGTGACGCTGGCCGGCGCCCTGTCGGTGCCGCTCGCGCTGCCGGGCGGCGCCCCTTTCCCGGGGCGCGATCTGCTGATCTTTCTGGCCGCCGGGGTCATCCTGCTGTCGCTCATCGGAGGAAGCATCGGCCTGCCGATCCTGCTGCGTGGTGTGCGCTGGCCGGTCGAGGACCCGCGCAACCGGGAGATGGCCGAAGCTCGGCTGGCGGCGTCCGAGGCGGCGATTCGCGCCATCGAGTCGTTGCAGAAGGTGATCGCCAGGTCGGGCGACGAACTGGACACCGCCGTGTGCGCGGAAGCGGCCGCCCGGGTCATGGGGCGCTACCGGCGTGCGCTCAACGCGGCAAGCGCGACCGAAGAGATGCGCGCGCGCGCCGTGCGCGATGTGGAAGTGGAGCGGCGTTTGCGCGCAGCCGCGCTGCAGGCCGAACGCGTGGAACTGTCGCGCTTGCGCATCACGCATCGCATCAACGACGAGACGCTGCGCGAGATGCTCAGCGAGATCGATTTCGCCGAACTGGCGCTCGGTCCGGTGGATCCGGCGACCGGCAAGCGCAAGAAGGGCAGGAAGCATTGAGGCGTTATGCGCGCCATTGAAGGACACCGCCGCGCGACCAGGGGCGGCGAAGGACGACGGCGTGTCACGTGGCGTCGCCTGGCGTCACGCAATGGGATGAAGCGCAACGAAGCGTAACGAAGTGCACCGAAGCGCAACGAAGCGCAACGAAGCGCAACGAAGGGAGACCGAACATGGAATGTCCGTTTTGCGCCGGCGACGGCGGTGAAGTCGTGTGGCGCGATCCGGTGCTGCGCGTGGTGCTGGCCGACGAAGCCGGCTACCCGGGGTTCGCCAGGGTGATCTGGCACGCGCATGTCGCCGAAATGAGCGATCTGCCCGAGGCGGCGCGCGAGCATGTGATGCGCGCCGTGTTTGCCGTGGAGACGGCTCAGCGCGCCGTGCTGTCGCCGCACAAGGTCAACGTGGCGAGCCTGGGTAACATGGTGCCGCATGTGCACTGGCACGTCATTCCCCGCTATCGCGACGACGTGCATTTCCCCGGCTCGGTCTGGAGCGCGCCGCAGCGCGCGCTGCCCGAGGCGGCGCTCGCGCCGCGCATCGCCCGGCTGCCGGCCCTGCGCGAGGCCATCGTGGCAGAATTGAAGCGCGTTGCCGCATGGCCGGCATGACCGCCGGCGCCTGAGCGGCTATACTGCCGACCGATTCTTCTGGAGCAAGATCATGGCTGGGCTGGAGAAAGACACGCCGATTCCCGTTTCCCTGACGCTGCATCGCACTTCGAAGGTGCTGGAACTCGGTTACGAGGACGGCAAGCATTACCGCCTGCCATTCGAATTCCTGCGCGTGCTCTCGCCGTCGGCGGAAGTCCGCGGTCACGGCCCGGGGCAGGAGACGCTCCAGACCGGCAAGCGCGACGTCGAACTCACCGGCCTGGAGCCGATCGGAAACTATGCGGTGCGCCCCGTCTTCTCCGACGGGCACGACACCGGCATCTATTCGTGGGACTACCTCTACGAGCTGTGCGTGCGTCAGGACGCCCTGTGGCAGGAATACCTGGACAAGCTCGCGGCGGCAGGTGTCGAGCGCGACACGCCGATGCCGTCGCCGGCCGCCGGTGGCTGCCACCACCACTGAGGCCCCGGCGGGGCACGCGCTGCGAGTGTGCGCCCGCTTATATGATTAGGGAGATGTGCAATGGGCCAACAGACCCACTTCGGTTATGAAACCGTCGACGAGAAGGACAAGGCCGGCAAGGTGGCCGAGGTGTTCCATTCGGTCGCGAACAAGTACGACATCATGAACGATCTGATGTCGGGCGGCCTGCATCGCGTCTGGAAGGCGTTCACGATCGGGCGCGCCGCGGTGCGGCCCGGCTTCAAGGTGCTCGACATCGCGGGCGGCACGGGCGACCTCTCGAAGGCGTTCGCGCGCGCGGCCGGGCCGACCGGCGAAGTCTGGCTCACCGACATCAACGAATCGATGCTGCGCGTGGGCCGCGATCGGCTGCTCGACGCCGGCATCGTCACCCCGTCGCTGCTCTGCGACGCCGAGAAGCTGCCGTTCCCGTCGAACTATTTCGACGTGGTGACCGTGGCGTTCGGTCTGCGCAACATGACCCACAAGGATGCCGCGCTCGCGGAGATGCGGCGCGTGATCAAGCCGGGCGGCAAGGTCATGGTGCTGGAGTTCTCGAAGGTGTGGCAGCCGCTCGAGAAGGCCTACGACACCTACTCGTTCAAGGTGCTGCCGTGGCTCGGTTCGCGCATCGCGGGCGACGCCGACAGCTATCGCTATCTGGCCGAATCGATCCGCATGCACCCGGACCAGGAAACGCTCAAGACGCTCATGGAAGACGCCGGACTGGAGCGCGTGGAATACCACAACATGACCGCCGGCGTGGTCGCACTGCACATCGGACGCAAGTTCTGATACCTCGAGGATAAGCGCTCACTTACGCTGAGCTGCGCTGAAGTCGATGAAGTTGCCGAAGCGCCCCGGTCCGCGGAAAATTCCCGCACCGGGGCGCTTCGCTAATTTCTGACTAATTTTGCTGTGTCAGGATCCCCTCACGCGTCCCCTGGTTTCGGTGCATGAAATTGCCCTGAACCATTCGGGTCGACGCCTGTCAGTAGACAGCAACCGATAACTCCACGGAGAGACCAGAACGATGTTCCAGTTCCTGAAAAACAAGCTGTTGTTGGGCGTAGTGGCCGGCGTCATCGCGGTCGGCATGACGATCGCCGATGCTGACGCCAAGCGCGTTGGCGGCGGCCGGAGCATCGGCAAGCAGTCCAACACCGTCACGCAACGCCAGGCGACCCCGCAGCAACCGGCACAGACGACCCCGGGCGCCGCGCCGAACCAGGCCGCGCCGGCCGCCGCCGGTGCAGGTGCCGCGGGCGCCGCCGCAGCTGCCAAGCCGGCCAACCGCTGGCTGGGCCCGATCGCCGGTCTGGCCGCTGGCCTCGGCATTGCCGCGCTGCTCTCGCACTTTGGCCTGGGCGGTGCGTTCGCCAGCATGATGGCCAATGCCATCGTGATCGCGCTGATCGCGTTTGCCGTGATCTGGCTGATCCGCCGTCTGCGCGGCAACAAGTCGCAGCAGCAGACGCCGGCCTACGCCGGCGCGGGCGCCGATGCGTCGAACGCCTCGAACACTTCGCTGCGCCAGTCGTGGGACAGCCAGCAAGCGCCGCAGGCGGGTTCGTCCTCGACCCAACCGTCGCTGTCGGCCGTGCCGGCCGCCGCCGGGGCCGCCGGGTCCGTTGGCGCCGCTGCCGCCGCCGAGCCGTTTGGCGTGCCCGCCGGTTTCGATACCGAGGGCTTCCTGCGCAGCGCGAAGGTGTACTTCAACCGTCTGCAAGCCGCCTGGGACAAGGGCGATCAGGCCGACATCAACGAGTTCACCACGCCGCAGATGTTCGCGGAAATCAAGATGGATCTCGAAGAGCGCGGCAAGGCGAACAACCGTACGGATGTGGTCCAACTGGACGCCGAGCTCCTCGGCATCGAGCAGACGGCCACCGAGTACATGGCGAGCGTTCGCTTCTCCGGTCTGATCCGTGAAGCCGAAGGCGCCCCGGCCGAGCCGTTCAACGAGGTGTGGAACCTGACCAAGCCGGTGACCGGCAGCGGTGGCTGGGTGCTCGCCGGGATTCAGCAGCTCAGCTAAGCTCGCGACGATTTTGGCGTAACCTGCCTTACAATGAGAGCCCGCGCAGCACGCGGGCTCTTTTGTTTTTGCCGTCCGAACGTTTCATGCCGGGCGGCGTCTTTCGGTACGGCCGGTGTTCAGCGCCGGCCGGCCGCCAAGCTCATGACCGTAGCCGCCAAAGCCTTTGCCGCCACCGTGAACCATCTGCTTGCCCGCGAACCCTGGGCTCGCGAGCGTTTGCGTCATCACGTCGGCGCGTCTGCCCGGCTGGCGATGTCCGCGATCGACCTGCGCCTGCGCGTGGGCGAGGACGGCTATCTCGCCGCCGCCGAACCGGATCACGCCTGCGACGTCGGCATCTCGGTGCCGCCTGCGGCGCTGGCCGATTTCGCGGGCGGTGGACAGGCCGCCGTCATGCGTCACGTCAAGATCGAGGGCGACGCCGAGTTCGCCAACACCGTGTCCTATCTCGCTCAACATCTGCGCTGGGAAGTCGCCGAAGACCTGAGCAAGGTGATTGGCGACGCCGCCGCGCACCGCGTGACCGAGACGGGCAAGGCGGCCGTGGCCGGTGCACGGCGCACCGGAGGCACGCTCGCACGCTCGCTCGCCGACTTTCTCGTGGAAGAGCATCCGATGCTGGTGGCGCGACCGCGCCTGGATGCCATGCGCACCGAGATCGGCACGCTGCGCGACGATCTCGCCCGGCTCGAGAAGCGCATCGAGAAGATCGAGCGCCGCAAGGGCGCGCCCGGGGCCGCAGCGCCGTCGGTCCCGCGCACCAACGGAGGCCGCTGACCAATGCGTCTTCTGCGTCTGATCAAGATTTTCATCGTCTGCTATCGGTATGGGCTCGACGAGCTCGTGCTCTCGAGTATTCCGCATCCGGTCACGCGCGCGCTGCTGCGCGTGGCGACGTTGGGCCGCTCGGGGCTCAAGGCGCCGCGCGGCGAGCGTTTGCGACTTGCCCTCGAATCGCTCGGCCCGATCTTCGTGAAGTTCGGCCAGGTGTTGTCGACGCGACGTGACCTGATGCCGCCCGACATCGCCCAGGAACTGGCGCGCCTGCAGGACCAGGTACCGCCTTTCGATCCGGACGTGGCGCGCGCAAGCATCGAGAAGTCTCTGGGCCGTCCGCTCGAGGAAGTGTTCGTGGAGTTCGAGCGCACGCCAGTGGCCAGTGCGTCGATTGCCCAGGTGCACTTCGCACGCGTTCGCGAGGGCGAGCACGCCGGCAAGGAGGTCGCGGTCAAGGTGCTGCGACCGAACATGCTCGTCGTGATCGACAGCGATCTGGCGCTCATGCGCGATCTCGCCGGCTGGGTGGAGCGACTGTGGCCAGACGGCAAGCGCCTCAAGCCGCGCGAGGTGGTCGCGGAGTTCGACAAGTACCTGCACGACGAACTCGACCTGATGCGTGAAGCCGCCAACGCCGCGCAACTGCGCCGCAACTTCATCGACTCAGGCATGCTGATGGTGCCCGAGATCTACTGGGAATTCAGCTCGAGCTCGGTACTCGTGATGGAGCGCATGCGCGGCGTGCCCATCAGCCAGATCGAGGTGCTGCGTGATGCCGGCGTCGATCTGAAGAAGCTCGCGCGCGAGGGCGTGGAGATCTTCTTCACGCAGTTCCTGCGCGACGGCTTCTTCCACGCCGACATGCACCCGGGCAATATTCTCGTGAGCCTCGAGCCATCGACGCTGGGGCGCTACATCGCGCTCGATTGCGGCATCGTGGGCGCCTTGTCCGAATTCGACAAGAATTATCTCGCGCAGAACTTTCTGGCGTTCTTCCGGCGCGACTACCACCGGGTGGCGTCGCTGCACCTGGAGTCCGGCTGGGTGCCGCCGGATACCCGTGTGGAGGAACTCGAGGGCGCGATCCGTGCCGTTTGCGAACCGTATTTCGACCGTCCCCTCAAGGAAATCTCGCTCGGCCTGGTGCTCATGCGCCTGTTCCAGACGTCGCGCCGCTTCAATGTCGAGATTCAGCCGCAACTCGTGCTGCTCCAGAAGACACTGCTCAATATCGAGGGGCTCGGGCGCCAGCTCGACCCGGATCTGGACCTCTGGAAGACAGCCAAACCGTTCCTCGAGCGCTGGATGGCCGAACAGATCGGCCCGCGCGGCTGGCTCGAGCGCCTGAAGGCGGAAGCGCCCCAGTGGAGCAAGACGATGCCGCAGTTGCCGCGCCTGATCCATCAGGCGCTTGCGGCGCATGCGCGACCGCAGGACGATACGCTGCTGCTCGCGCTGTTGCAGGAGCAACGTCGCACGAATCGCTTGCTGACCGGCGCCTTCTGCCTGGTCGGCGGCATCTCCATCGGAATACTGGCGGCATTCATCTGGCTCTACAGCTGAGCCGCCTGCCAAGGAATCGAACATGTCCGTCTTCCCGTCGTGGTCCCCCAAGGTCTGGCCGCTGCACGCACCGCGCGATGGCGACGGCCCGGAGATGGCCGGCATGGGCGGGGCGGATCACACCGAGGCCGCGACCGGCACGGGCGAAACGCGTGCGCGGGACAGTGGCGCGCCGGCGGTACCCGCCTTCGCCCATCGCGATCCGTCGAGTGCCGCGTTCTGGGACGAGCGGTTCGCCAACGCGTTCATGCCGTGGGACGCCGCCGGCGCGCCTCGTGCGCTTCGGGAGTTCGTGGCACAGGAAGCGGCGCCGTGCGCCACGCTGATTCCGGGGTGCGGCTCGGCGTACGAAGCCGCGTGGCTCGACGCGCAGGGCTGGCCGGTGCGAGCCATCGACTTCTCACCGGTTGCCGTCGAGTCGGCCCGGGCGCAACTCGGCCCGCGCGCCGCGCTCGTCGAGCAAGCCGACTTCTTCACCTATATGCCCCCGTTCGCGCCCGACTTGATCTACGAACGGGCGTTTCTCTGCGCATTGCCGCGCCACCTCTGGCCGGACTATGCCCACCGGATGGCGCAGTTGCTGGCGCCGGGGGCGCGTCTGGCCGGCTATTTCTTTTTGCGCGAGACGCCGAAAGGCCCGCCGTTCGGCATCGCGCCCGAAGCCCTCGATGCACTGCTGGGTCGGGATTTCGTCTGTGAGACGAAGCAGCTCGTGGAGGACTCCGTACCGGTCTTCGCCGGCGCCGAATACTGGATGGTCTGGCGCCGGCGCTGAAGCGGCCGCGCGAGCGCAGGGACGCGGAAGCCCTCTGTTAAGCGTCATCTGTGGCCAACGCCATCCCAGACACTAGGTATTTCCCGATATTTGCCACGATTGCCCGCGGGAATTGTGATTTTTTCCCCGCGCGTCTTCACCGCCGCTATAATCGGCCGAAAATTTTTTCGCCAGGTGGCAAAACGGGCGCCCCCGAGTGCTGAATCGCATCAGCCCCGTCATGCACCGACCTGATTTTCTGTTGCCCGGAAGGCTGCGGCCCATGGCAAGGTATCGTTAGCGCGCGGGCGGCCACATGCGGCCGGATCATGCCCCGGCGCGGCGCTGCCTGCCGGGAGCTGTCGCCCTGGGGCTTGGCTGGGGCCGCGTTATGCTGATTTGGTTTGTCATTCTGTACTGGGTCATTTCGGTGGCCATCGGGCTGCTGGCCGCCCTCAAGGTCCGCAATACCAAGGATTTCACCGTCGCCGGCCGTCGCCTGCCGTATGGCATGGTCATCGCCGTGGTGTTCGCCACCTGGTTCGGCTCGGAAGCGGTGCTCGGCATTCCGGCCACGTTCCTCGGCGAGGGATTGCGCGGCGTGGTCTCGGACCCGTTCGGCTCGTCGATGTGCCTGGTGCTCGTCGGCATGTTCTTCGCCCGCAAGCTGTATCGCATGAACCTCATGACGATCGGCGACTTCTACAAGCTCAAATACAACCGCACGGTCGAGGTGGTGACGAGCATCGCCATCGTGATCTCGTACCTCGGCTGGGTGGGCGCGCAGATCAAGGCGCTCGGCCTCGTGTTCCATACGGTATCGGGCGGTGCCATGTCGGAACCCACCGGCATGATCATCGGTGCCATCTCCGTGCTGGCCTACACGCTGCTGGGCGGCATGATCTCGGTGGCCGTGACCGACTTCATCCAGATGATCATCATCGTCGTGGGGCTGATCTACATCGCGGTCGTCGTCTCGGGCATGGTGCCGGGCGGCGCGAGCGCCGTGATCGCCCACGCCTCGGAAGCCGGCAAGTTCGTGTTCCTGCCGGAGATGAACCCCGCCGACGTGCTCGCGTTCATCGCGGCGGGCATCACCATGATGTTCGGCTCGATACCGCAGCAGGACGTGTTCCAGCGCGTGATGTCGTCGAAGTCCGAAAACGTGGCGGTGGCCGGTTCGGTGACCGGCGGCGTGCTGTACTTCTTCTTCACGTTCATCCCGATTTTCCTGGCCTACTCCGCGCTGCTGATCGCGCCGTCGATGGTGCAGAAGTACATCGGCACCGATCCACAGCAGATCCTGCCGCAGCTGGTGCTCACCAGCGTGCCGATCGTGGCGCAGGTGATGTTCTTCGGTGCGCTGCTGTCGGCCATCAAGAGTTGCGCGTCCGCCACGCTGCTCGCCCCGTCGGTGACGTTCGCGGAGAACATCGTGCGCCCGATGCTCAAGGGCCGGATCGACGACAAGCACCTGCTGCGCCTGATGCGTATCGTCGTGCTGTGCTTCACGGCGCTCGTGCTGGTGTACGCGCTCAATTCGACCGCGTCGATCTTCCAGATGGTGGAAAGCGCCTACAAGGTCACGCTCGTGTGCTGCTTTGTGCCGCTGGCCTTCGGTGTCTACTGGAAGCGTTCGAGCTCGCTGGGCGGCACGCTGTCCGTGTTCGGCGGCCTGATCGTGTGGCTCGCCTGCGAAGCGTTTGCCCCGGATGCGACGGTGCCGCCGCAACTGGCCGGCCTGATCGCCTCGATCGCGGGCATGGTCGTCGGTTCGTTGCTGCAGCCGGCCTCGGCGCGTCGGCAGCCGCCGGAACAGCAGATCTCGACGATCTGACCGATCTGGCGTCGGCGGGGCCGCGGCATCGTCCGCAGGCCCGCGGACTTCCCGCGATGGCAGGGCTTGTGCCACCGGGCGGGACGGCCGTACTCGAGGCGAGGCGCGCCGCCTCTTGATCTTGGCCCGGTGCGGCCCCATATATCTGCGGACTCATCCCGAAAGCCTTGTGAAGCGGTTATAATTCAAGGCTTTGCGCGCCTTTTTCCGTCAGAAAGAATCATGCCAATCTATGCCTATCGTTGCGAAACATGCGGTTTCGCCAAGGATGTGCTGCAAAAAATGAGCGATGCACCGCTCACCCAGTGCCCGGAATGCGGCAAGGACTCGTTTCGCAAGCAGGTAACGGCGGCCGGGTTCCAGCTCAAGGGCTCGGGATGGTATGTGACCGATTTCCGTGGCGGATCGGGCGGCGCCAGTGCCCCGGCTTCGGGCGCGCCGTCGTCGGCTTCGGCCGCTTCGTCCGCTTCGTCCGCTTCGTCGTCCCCGGCAGCCGCATCGGGCGAGAGCGGCGCGTCGTCGTCTTCGGGCGGCGAATCGTCGAGCGCACCGGCTGCCTGCGGTGGCGGCTGCGCCTGCCACTGATCCGAATCCGCCGCTGACACCCCCGGCCCACATTCACGAGTCCTGCCATGAGCGTCAAAAAACCCGCGTTGAAGACGATTTTCCTGACCGGCCTGCTCGTGCTCGTGCCGCTGGCCATCACCCTGTGGGTGCTCGGGCTGATCATCGGCACGATGGACCAGACCCTGCTGCTGCTGCCGGACGAGTGGCAGCCCTCGCGCCTCATCGGCATGCGGGTGCCCGGCTTCGGGGTGGTGGTCACGCTGGCATTCGTGTTCGTCGTCGGCCTTCTGGCGCATAATTTCATTGGCCAGAAGCTGGTCGGCTGGTGGGAGGCCATTCTGACGCGCATTCCCGTGGTCGGACCGCTGTACGGCAGCGTCAAGCAGGTGTCCGATACATTGCTCTCGAGCAACGGTAACGCGTTTCGCAAGGCATTGCTCGTGCGGTATCCGCACGCGGACTCCTGGACCATCGCCTTCCTGACCGGCGCGCCGGGCGGCGATGTCGTCAATCACTTGCAGGGCGAGTACGTGAGCGTCTATGTCCCGACGACGCCGAACCCGACCTCGGGCTTCTTCCTGATGATGCGGGCGAGCGACGTGATCGAGCTCGACATGACGGTCGACGCCGCCCTCAAGTACATCGTATCGATGGGCGTGGTGGCGCCCGCCCACAACCCGCGCCAGCAACGTCCCGGTCCGCTCCTGTGAGCCACCGGGATCCGTCGGCGTCATATTTTTGAAAATCGGAACAGCAAAATGTCCATGCGTACCTCCTACTGCGGTCTGGTGACCGAGCAACAACTGGGCCAAACGGTCAAGCTTTGTGGCTGGGTCAATCGCCGCCGTGATCACGGCGGGGTCATCTTCATCGACCTGCGCGATCGCGAAGGTCTGGTGCAGGTCGTGTGCGATCCGGACCGCGCGGAGATGTTCAAGGTCGCCGAAGGCCTGCGCAACGAGTTCTGCGTGCAGATCACGGGCCTGGTGCGCAGCCGTCCGGCCGGCACCGAGAACGCCAACCTCACGAGCGGCAAGATCGAAGTGCTGTGCCACGAACTGCAGGTGCTCAACGCCTCGGTCACGCCCCCGTTCCAGCTCGACGACGAAAACCTCTCGGAAACCACGCGCCTCACGCATCGCGTGCTGGACCTGCGCCGTCCGCAAATGCAGTACAACCTGCGCCTGCGCTACAAGGTGGCGATGGAAGTGCGCAAGTATCTCGACGCACAAGGTTTCATCGATATCGAAACGCCGATGCTCACCAAGAGCACCCCGGAAGGCGCCCGCGACTATCTGGTGCCCTCCCGCGTGAACGCCGGCCAGTTCTTTGCACTGCCGCAATCGCCGCAGCTCTTCAAGCAGCTGCTGATGGTGGCCGGCTTCGACCGCTACTACCAGATCACCAAGTGCTTCCGCGACGAGGACCTGCGCGCCGACCGCCAGCCGGAGTTCACCCAGATCGACTGCGAGACCTCGTTCCTCTCGGAGCAGGAAATCCGCGATCTGTTCGAGAACATGATCCGTCACGTGTTCAAGGAAGCCATCGGCGTCGAGCTCGACGCCAAGGTTCCCGTCATGGAGTACTCGGAAGCGATGCGCCGCTTCGGTTCGGACAAGCCGGACCTGCGCGTGAAGCTTGAATTCACCGAGCTGACCGACGTGATGGGCGACGTCGACTTCAAGGTGTTCTCGGTGCCTGCCACGACCGAAGGCGGCCGCGTGGTGGCGTTGCGCGTGCCGGGCGGTGCCGAGATCTCGCGTAGCGAAATCGACGCGTATACGGAATTCGTGAAGATCTATGGCGCGAAGGGCCTGGCCTGGATCAAGGTCAACGAAGTGGCCAAGGGCCGCGACGGTCTGCAAAGCCCGATCGTGAAGAACCTGCACGACGCCGCCATTGCCTCGATTCTCGAGCGCACCGGTGCACAGGACGGCGACATCATCTTCTTCGGCGCGGACAAGGCCAAGGTCGTCAACGACGGCATCGGCGCACTGCGCCTGAAGATCGGCCACTCGGAGTTCGGCAAGAGCCACGGTCTGTTCGAAGCCGGCTGGCGCCCGCTGTGGGTCGTCGACTTCCCGATGTTCGAGTACGACGAGGACGACGCCCGCTGGGTCGCCTGCCACCACCCGTTCACGAGCCCGAAGGACGAGCACATCGACTACCTCGAGACCGACCCGGGCAAGTGCCTGGCGAAGGCCTACGACATGGTGCTCAACGGCTGGGAAATCGGCGGCGGTTCGGTTCGTATCTTCCAGGAAGACGTGCAGAGCAAGGTGTTCCGTGCGCTCAAGCTCGGTGAGGAAGAAGCCCGCGCGAAGTTCGGCTTCCTGCTCGACGCGCTCCAGTACGGCGCGCCGCCGCACGGTGGTATCGCGTTCGGCCTGGACCGCATCATCACGATGATGGCCGGCGCCGATTCGATCCGCGACGTGATCGCCTTCCCGAAGACGCAACGCGCGCAGGATCTGCTCACGCAAGCACCGTCGCCGGTCGACGAGCGTCAACTGCGCGAACTGCACATCCGTCTGCGCCAGCCCGAAGCTCCGAAGGCCTGACGCCTGCGCCGGGGGCCGCTCACCGGCCCGGTGCGACGTTTCGAACCCCCTCTGCCGTCAAGGCGAGGGGGTTTGTTTTTTTCAGGTGCCGATGCGGACATCGACACGGATCCCGCTGGCGTTGGCCGTGCGCGACGGGACGGACCGGGATGTGCGCTGACAGTCGGACCGTCGCACGGTCACGGCTATCCGATGGGCGACCTGTCGGTATCGCAATGTCGTGCGTGCCCTATACAATGCATCATCGGCGCCGGCCGTCGGCGCCGCCATCGACAACCGCAGCCTGCATGAAGCCTTTCAAGATTCCCGAATCGGTCCTCGTCGTGATCTACACGCCAGCGCTCGACGTCCTGCTCATCGAACGCGCCGACGCCGAGAATTTCTGGCAGTCGGTCACCGGCAGCAAGGACCGGCTCGACGAACCGCTTTTCGAGACCGCCGCGCGCGAAGTCTTCGAGGAGACGGGCATTCGCGTGGCAAACGGTACAGCGGTCCCGGAAGACGCGCTGATCGATTGGCAGCACGAAATCCAGTACAACATCTATCCGCGATGGGCGCATCGGTACGCCCCGGGCGTCACGCGCAATACGGAGCACTGGTTTGGCCTGTGCGTGCCCGAGAACACACCCGTGACGCTCGCCCCGCGTGAGCATGTGGCGTATGCGTGGCTGCCGTGGGAGGAGGCCGCCGCGCGGTGTTTTTCGCCATCGAACGGCGACGCCATCCGGCAATTGCCGCGGCGCGTGCGGTAGCCGCACACGCCACGTCGCGCCAATGAGCAAGTATCTGCCGTTCTCCCGCGATAACGATCTGACGCTGCTCTATCTCGGTCAGAACTACTTCACCGCACTGGTCGACGCGATCGACAAGGCCACGCGCGATGTCGCGCTCGAGACCTACATCTTCGAGGCCGACGACGCGGGGCAGAACGTTTCGGCGGCATTGCAACGGGCGGCACGGCGTGGCGTGAATGTGCGCGTAATTACCGACGGCGTGGGCACGAGCCGACGTCTGCCTTGCTTCGCCGAGTGGCGTGAAGCCGGCGTGCAGCACCGCATCTACAACCCCAGCCTGTTCGGCAAGTTCGGCTTTTCGCGCACGCATCGCAAGCTCGCCGTCGTCGATCACGAAGTGGCGTTCGTGGGCGGGATCAACGTCATCGACGACTACAACGGTGGCGGCGGCCTTCGCATGGAGCATCCGCGCTGGGACTTTGCCGTGCAATGCCGCGGCCCCCTCGTGGCCGAGGTCGGCATTGCGTTCCATATCCAGTGGATGCGTCTTGCGCCGGGGTATCTCGGCACGCCGTTCCGGCATCGGCGCCGGGGGCAGCGAGGGCGCCTCCACGCCCCTTACGCTGGACAGGCGGCCTTCGTCGCGCGCGACAATCTGCATAATCGCCGCGCGGTCGAGAAGGCTTATCTGCGCGCCCTGGGGCGCGCCCGTCACGAGGTCTGGCTGGCGAACCCGTATTTCGTGCCGGGACGGCGGCTGCGCCGCGCGCTCTCGAAGGCGGCAGCGCGCGGCGTGGCCGTGCATCTGCTCATCGGGCGCAAGGAGTTCCGCCTGCTCGACGCCGCCGTGCCATGGCTTTACGCGAAGCTGCTCGACGCCGGTGTGCACATCGGCGAGTACGACATGCGGCAGTTGCACGGCAAGGTGGCGGTCGTCGACGATGTCTGGGCGACAGTCGGCTCCTCGAATCTCGACGCGCTATCCCTGTTCGTGAACCACGAAGCCAATGTGGTCGTGCTCGACGACCCGCTGGTGATCCAGCTGCGCGATCATATCCGGCGCGCGTTCGGCGAGGCCCGCCGCATCGACCCCGATCGCTACGGTGGGCGCTCGCGCTGGCGACGCCTGCGCCAATGGGCCGCCTATCGGCTCTATCGCCTCGTGATGAAGCTGCTCACGCGCGGCAAATACGACTGATCCCGCACCGTCGCCCGCGCTCGTCGGGCCTTGCGCCGCGCCGCCGGATGCCCCTCTCGGCAACGATACCGATTAGGTATTCCGATCTAATAAATTCCTTGTTCGCCCATGGACGTCCCTCAATAATAGGACGGCCGTTCGATTTTTTGGTTAGCATCGGAGAACGGATAACCAAAGCGATGCCATACACATGCGAAAGGGTGAACAGACACGTGCCGCCATTCTGAATGCCGCGCTGGAACTGGCGGGGCGGGATGGACTCGAGGGGCTGACGATCGGCTTGCTGGCCGATCGCATGCACATGAGCAAGAGCGGTGTTTTCGCGCATTTCGGTTCGCGCGAGGACTTGCAGATCGAGGTGCTGATGGAATACCACCGGCGCTTCGAAGCCGAGGTGTTCGCACCGAGCATGGAAGCACCGCGCGGTTTGCCGCGACTCAGAGCGCTGGTGGATCGCTGGATGGACAAGCGTATTCGTGAAGTCACGACGGGCTGCATCTACATCAGCGGCGCCGTCGAGTACGACGACCGCGCGGCCAGTCCGGTGCGCGAAGCCTTGGTGAAGAGTGTGCGACTGTGGCGTGCCGCCCTGCTGCGCGCGATCACGCAAGCGAAGGAGGAGGGACATCTGCGTGCGGACACCGATCCGCGACTGATGCTCTTCGAAATGTACAGCCTGACACTCGGCCTGCATCACGACGCGCGCTTCCTTCGGGAGCCGGGCGCCGTCGAGATGACCCGGGTGGCACTGGAAAAGCTGATTTCGTCTTATCAGCGCGGGTGAGGCGCGAGCCGTCCGCGATTCGAGTCGATTTGTTCGGAGGAGTAGGTCATGGGACAGTACAACGCGCCGCTGCGCGACATGCAATTCGTTCTGCACGAACTGCTGGGCGTGGAAAACGAATTGAAGGCAATGCCGAAGCACGCGGACATCGATGCCGACACCATCAATCAGGTGCTCGAGGAAGCCGGCAAGTTCTGTAGCGAAGTGGTCTTCCCCCTGAACCAGGTGGGCGATCGCGAAGGGTGCAAGTACGAAGGCGACGGCGTGGTCACCACGCCGACCGGCTTCAAGCAGGCCTACCAACAGTACGTCGAGGCCGGCTGGCCCGCGCTGGCGTGCGATCCCGAATTCGGCGGCCAGGGGCTGCCGCAGGTCGTGAACAACGCCCTGTACGAAATGCTCAACTCCGCCAACCAGGCCTGGACGATGTATCCGGGGCTGTCGCATGGCGCCTACGAATGCCTGCATGCGCACGGCACCCCCGAACAACAGGCCACCTATCTGCCGAAGATCGTGTCGGGCGAGTGGACCGGCACGATGTGCCTGACCGAGCCGCACTGCGGCACCGATCTCGGCATGCTGCGCACGAAGGCCGAGCCGAACGGCGACGGTTCGTACGCCATCTCGGGCACCAAGATCTTCATCTCGGCGGGCGAGCACGACATGGCCGCCAACATCGTCCATCTCGTGCTGGCGCGCCTGCCTGACGCGCCCCCGGGCACCAAGGGCATTTCACTGTTCGTCGTGCCGAAGTTCATCCCTGACGCCCACGGCGCTCCGGGCGAGCGCAACGGCATCAAGTGCGGATCCATCGAACACAAGATGGGCATTCACGGCAATGCGACCTGCGTGATGAACCTCGACGGCGCCAGGGGCTGGCTCGTGGGCGAACCGAACAAGGGCCTGAACGCCATGTTCGTGATGATGAACGCCGCGCGCCAAGGCGTGGGCATGCAAGGCCTCGGCCTGACCGAAGTTGCCTACCAGAACTCGCTCGTGTACGCGAAAGAGCGCATCCAGATGCGCTCGCTCACCGGCCCGAAGGCGCCGGACAAGCCGGCCGACCCGATCATCGTGCATCCGGACGTGCGTCGTATGCTGCTCACGCAGAAGGCCTACGTCGAGGGCGGTCGCGCCTTCTCGTACTGGACGGCACTGCACATCGACAAGGAACTCTCGCACGGCGACGAAGCCGAGCGCAAGGAAGCTGCCGACCTGGTCGCATTGCTCACGCCGATCATCAAGGCATTTCTCACGGACAACGCCTTCGAGTGCACGAACCATGCTCTGCAGATCTACGGCGGGCACGGCTTCATTTCCGAGTGGGGCATGGAGCAGTACGTGCGCGACGCGCGTATCAACATGATCTATGAGGGCACCAATTCGATTCAGGCCCTCGACCTGCTCGGTCGCAAGGTCCTCGGCGACATGGGCGCCAAGCTCAAGAAGTTCGGCAAGCTCGTGCAGGATTTCGTCGAAGCCGAAGGCACGAAGGAAGAGATGCAGGAGTTCGTCAATCCGCTCGCGGACATCGGCGACAAGGTGCAGAAGCTGACGATGGAAATCGGCATGAAGGCGATGGCCAATCCGGATGAAGTCGGCGCCGCTTCGGTGCCGTACCAGCGCGTGGTCGGTCATCTCGTGTTCGCGTACTTCTGGGCGCGCATGGCGCGCATTGCGCTGGACAAGCAAGGCAGCGGCGACAAGTTTTACGCATCGAAGCTCGCCACCGCGCGTTTCTACTTCGCCAAGCTGCTGCCCGAGACCGCGTCGCAAATCCGCATGGCCCGTGCCGGCGCGAAGACGCTGATGGACATCGACGTCGACCTGTTCTGAGAGCGGAGGAGATCACCGTGAGTCAAACCAACAAACCCCTGGTCGTGCGCAAGGTCGCCGTGCTCGGCGCCGGCGTGATGGGCGCGCAGATTGCCGCGCACCTCGTCAACGCGAAAGTGCCTGTCGTGCTGTTCGACCTGCCGGCCAAGGAAGGCCCGAAGAACGGCATCGTCACGCGTGCCATCGACGGCCTGAAGAAGCTGAGCCCGGCGCCGTTCGCCGACAAGGCGGACGCGCAGTACATCGAGGTCGCCAACTATGAGGACGATCTCGAGAAGCTGGCGAGCTGCGACGTGGTGATCGAGGCGATCGCCGAGCGCATGGACTGGAAGCACGATCTGTACAAGAAGGTCGCGCCGCACCTGGCCAAGCACGCCATTTTCGCGTCGAACACGTCGGGCCTGTCGATCACCGAACTCTCGGAAGGCTTCGACGCCGATCTGAAGGCGCGCTTCTGTGGCGTGCACTTCTTCAATCCGCCGCGCTACATGCATCTGGTCGAGCTGATCCCGACCGCCACGACCGAGCCCGCGATCCTCGACCAGCTCGAAACGTTCCTCACGTCCACGCTCGGCAAGGGTGTGGTGCGCGCGAAGGACACGCCGAACTTCATCGCCAACCGCGTGGGCGTGTTTTCGATTCTTGCGGTGTTCGCCGAAGCCCAGAAGTACGGCATCGCCTTCGACGTCGTCGACGATCTCACGGGCAGCAAGCTCGGCCGGGCCAAGTCCGCCACGTTCCGCACGGCCGACGTGGTCGGTCTGGACACCATGGCGCACGTCATCAAGACGATGCAGGACGGCCTCAAGGACGACCCGTTCGCGCCGGTGTACGCCACGCCGCCGGTGCTCAAGGCGCTGGTGGACAAGGGCGCGCTGGGCCAGAAGTCCGGCGCCGGCTTCTACCGGAAGGAGGGCAAGGCCATCAAGGTGCTCGACCCGCAGTCGGGCGAGTACGTGGAGTCGGGCAAGAAGGCCGACGAGATGGTCGTGCGCATTCTGAAGAAGGCGCCTGCCGAACGCTTGCGCCTGTTGCGCGAATCGACCCATCCGCAGGCGCAATTCCTGTGGGCGGTGTTCCGCGACGTGTTCCACTACATCGGCGTGTATCTCGAGCAGATCGCCGATAACGCTCGCGACGTGGACTTCGCGATTCGCTGGGGCTTCGGCTGGACCACCGGTCCGTTCGAGGACTGGCAGGCCGCCGGGTGGAAGGACATCGCGCAGTGGGTGCAGGAAGATATCGACGCGGGCAAGGCCCTGTCGAGCGCGCCGCTGCCCAAGTGGGTCACGAGCGGCAAGGTGGCCGACGCCGGTGGTGTCCATACGGCAGAGGGTTCGTACAACCCGGCCAAGGACGCCTTCGTGCCGCGCAGCACGCTGCCGGTGTATCAGCGCCAGGTATTCCCGGCCTCGCTCGTGGGCGACGCCAGCGCCGATCCGCGCAAGTTCGGCAGGACCATCGAGGAGAACGACGCGGTGCGTCTGTGGGTCGACGAGACGCCGGGCCAGGACGATGTGCTCATCGTCTCGTTCAAGACCAAGATGAACACGATCGGGCCGGCTGTCATCGACGGTCTGACCCGCGCAATCGATCTCGCCGAGCAGCAGTATCGCGGTGTCGTCGTGTGGCAGCCCACGTCGCTCAAGCTCGGCGCGCCGGGCGGTCCGTTCTCCGCCGGCGCCGATCTGGAGGCCGCCATGCCGGCGTTCATGATGGGCGGCGCGAAGGGCATCGAGCCTTTCATCAAGAAATTCCAGGACGGCATGATGCGCGTGAAGTATGCGCAGGTGCCGGTCGTCTCGGCCGTCTCGGGCATTGCGCTGGGTGGCGGCTGCGAACTGCTGCTCCACAGCGCCCGGCGCGTGGCGGCGCTCGAGAGCTACATCGGGCTGGTCGAAGTCGGCGTGGGTCTCGTGCCCGGCGGCGGCGGTCTGAAGGAAGCGGCGATTCGCGCGGCCGAGGCCGCCACTGCCGCGGGCAGCGTGCAGTACCTGCAGTTCGTGACCAAGTCGTTCACCAACGCGGCCATGGCGAAAGTCTCGGCCTCGGCGCTCGACGCGCGCGACATGGGCTACCTGAAGCCGTCGGACACGATCGTCTACAACGTGCACGAACTGCTCTCGGTTGCCCGCAACGAAGCGCGTGCGCTCGCGATCTCCGGCTACCGTCCGCCGCTCAAGCCGGCAGGCATTCCGGTTGCCGGCCGCTCGGGCATCTCGACGATCAAGGCCTCGCTCGTGAACATGCGCGACGGCAACTTCATCTCGGCGCACGACTTCCTGATTGCCTCACGCATTGCCGAGGCCGTGTGCGGCGGCGACGTGGAAGCCGGCAGCCTCGTGAACGAAGAATGGCTGCTCGCACTCGAGCGTCGCGCCTTCATCGAACTGCTGGGCACGTCGAAGACCCAGGAACGCATCATGGGCATGCTGCAAACCGGCAAGCCGGTGCGCAACTAAGCCGATCGGAGACTGACATGAGCAAACAACTGCAAGACGCCTATATCGTTGCCGCCACGCGCGCGCCGATCGGCAAGGCGCCCAAGGGCAGCTACAAGAACACCCGTCCGGACGACCTGCTCGCGACCATCCTCAAGAGCACGCTCGCCCAGGTGCCGGATCTCGATCCGAAGGTGATCGAGGACGCCATCATCGGCTGTGCGATTCCCGAAGCCCAGCAGGGGCTGAACGTGGCGCGTATCGGTGCGCTGCTCTCCGGGCTGCCGAACACGGTAGGCGGTGTGACCGTCAACCGTTTTTGCGCCTCGGGCCTGACGGCGCTGGCCATGGCCGCCGACCGTATCCGCGTGGGCGAGGCCGACGCCATGATCGCCGGGGGCATCGAGAGCATGAGCATGGTGCCGATGATGGGCAATACGCCGTCGCTCTCGCCGTCGATTTTCGAGCGCGACGAGAACGTGGGCATCGCCTACGGCATGGGACTCACGGCGGAGAAGGTCGCGCAGCAGTGGGGCGTGACGCGCGAGGCGCAGGACGCCTTCGCGCTGGCCTCGCACCAGAAGGCCATCAAGGCCCAGCAGGCCGGCGAATTTACTCAGGAAATCACCCCGATCGAGATCGTCGAGCGCTTCCCGAACCTGGCGACGGGCGAAGTGGCGGTCAAGACGCGCACGCTCTCGCTCGACGAGGGACCACGCCCGGACACGTCGCTCGAAGGCCTCGCCAAGCTGCGCCCGGTGTTCGCCAACAAGGGCTCGGTCACGGCCGGCAACAGCTCGCAGACGTCGGACGGCGCCGGTGCGCTGCTTGTCGTGAGCGAGAAGGTGCTCAAGCAGTTCAACCTTACCCCGCTCGCGCGTTTCGTCTCGTTCGCCGTGCGCGGCGTGCCGCCCGAGATCATGGGCATCGGCCCGAAGGAAGCGATTCCCGCGGCGCTGCGTGCCGCCGGCCTGTCTCAGCAGGACATGGACTGGATCGAACTCAACGAAGCGTTTGCCGCGCAGGCGCTGGCCGTCATCAAGGATCTGGATCTGGATACGAGCAAGGTCAATCCGATGGGCGGCGCCATCGCGCTGGGGCACCCGCTGGGCGCCACCGGTGCGATTCGCGCCGCGACCGTGGTGCATGCGCTGCGTCGTCACAACCTGAAGTACGGCATGGTGACGATGTGCGTGGGCACGGGTATGGGCGCCGCAGGGATTCTCGAGCGCATGTAATCGGATGGGCCGCCGCTCGCGCGCGGCGAGTCCGTCGCAGGTGATCGCAAGGTCGCCGGCAAGACGCCTCGCCGGATCGACGTCGGCTCGTGGCGCCGGGGTGCGGGTTCGCGGGAGCGCGGCCGCACCCCGGCGTTTTTGACGACGGCGGGGCAGGGGACGATGCCCCCGGTGCTCCGGCCCGGGCGCTTGCAACGCAAGGAGACAGACGAGATGGAAGACGTATTGGTGCAGCGTCAGGGCGCCGTGCAGGTGCTGAGCTTCAATCGCGCTCACAAGAAGAACGCGATCACGGCCGCGATGTACGCCCAACTGGCCGAGGGCATCCTGGCGGCGGAAGCCGATCCGACATTGCGCGTGATCCTCATCCAGGGGCACCCCGAAGCCTTCTCGGCGGGCAACGATCTCGAGGACTTCCTGAAGCATCCCCCGACGGACGGCGAGGCCCCTGTCTTCCGGTTCCTTTACGCCATCAGCGAGGCCACCAAGCCGATCGTCGCCGCCGTGTCGGGCAACGCCGTGGGCGTGGGCACGACGATGCTTCTGCACTGCGACGTGGTCTACGCGGCCGAGACGGCGCGGTTTTCGTTGCCGTTTTCGCAACTGGCGCTGTGTCCGGAAGCGGCGTCGAGCTGGTTGCTGCCGCGCGTGGCGGGTTATCAGCGCGCCGCGGAGAAATTGCTCTTCGGCGAGCCGTTCGACGTGAACGAGGCCGTGGCGATGGGCTTCGTCAATCGTGTCGTGCCTGTGGCGGAGCTCTCGGAATACGCGGCCAGACGCGCCGCGCAGCTGGCCGCCATGCCGGCGGGGTCGCTGCGTGTAACCAAGCAACTGATGAAGGGCGACAGCGCGCGCAACGTCAGGGAGCGCATCGGCAAAGAAGCCCTGGAGTTCGGCAAGCGCCTGGTGTCGCCGGAAGCCCGCGAAGCCTTCACCGCGTTCTTCGAGAAGCGCAAACCGGATTTCACGCAGTTTTCGTAAGGCACGCATTGCCGGGGCGCCCGCCCGGCAATGTGCGAACGCCGCACGTCCCGTTGCCCGGGGCGTGCGGCGTTTCTTTTGGGGGGCGGCGACCGCCCGCCGCCGGAGGCCCGCGATGTGGCGTGACGCTCAGCTCGCGGCGTCGAGCTTCGGCAACTGTCGGGGACGGCGGTCTTCGTCGGTTGCCACGTACGTGACCATCGCCTCGGTGACTTTCACGATCTCGTGCGACAGGCGCATGCGCTGTGCGTAGGCCTCGACGTAGACGGTGATCGACGTGTTGCCTGTCTTCACGATGGTGGCGTAAAAGCTGAGGAGGTCGCCCACGAACACGGGTTCCTTGAACAGGAACGAGTTGACGGCAATCGTCGCGACGCGGCCATTGGCCCGCTGGGCGGCAGGGATCGACCCGGCGATGTCGACCTGCGACATGATCCAGCCGCCGAACACATCGCCATGGGCGTTTGCGTCGGCGGGCATCGGCATGACGCGCAGGGCCAGTTCTTTTTCGTCGGGCAGGGCCGTGAGGGCGGGGGTCGGGGTACTCATGAGATTCCTTGCGTGAGCCGGTGAGGCTGCCCGGCGTCGGCTCAGCATGAGACGCCGGGTTCTGCGAAAATACGTCATCAACGATTCTAGCGGAAAGCCCTCGCGCGAGCCGGACGCCGCCCCACGCCATCATGAGACGTTTCACTCCGGCCGAGCCCGCGCCGGCGGCTGCCAATGCGCCCCGGTCGCCGCGCGGCGACTGGCAGGTGATCAAATCGCTGTTGCCCTACCTGCTCGAGTTCCGTGGACGGGTCACCCTGGCCCTGTCGTGCCTGATCCTGGCCAAGGTGGCGAACCTCGGCGTGCCGATCATCATGAAGCACATCGTCGACGCGCTCGGCCCGGTGGCCACGCTGTCGAGCACCGCGCGCGCCGCGAACGATCCCAGTCTCATCGTGGTGGGCGGGCTTGGACTGCTCGTGGTCGCTTACGGCCTGGTACGCCTGTCCACGTCGCTTTTCACCGAACTTCGGGAAATCCTGTTCTCCAAGGTCACGGAAAGCGCCGTGCGGCAGATCGCGCTCAGGGTGTTTCGTCATCTTCACGCGTTGTCGTTGCGCTTTCACCTGGAGCGTCAGACGGGCGGCATGAGCCGCGACATCGAGCGGGGGACGCGCGGCATCCAGTCGATGATCTCGTATTCGCTCTACAGCATTCTGCCCACGCTCATCGAGGTGGCGCTCGTGCTCGGGTTCTTTGTCGTGCGCTACGACGCGTTCTACGCCATCGTCACGCTCGTCGCGCTCGCCTGCTACATCGTCTTCACGGTGAAGGTGACGGAGTGGCGTACGCACTTTCGCCGCACGATGAACGAGCTCGACTCGAAAGCCAATGCGCGCGCGATCGACTCGCTCATCAACTACGAGACGGTGAAGTATTTCGGCAACGAGGCGTTCGAGACGCAGCGCTACGACGAGAACCTCCGGCGCTACCGCGCGGCGGCGATCCGGTCGCAGAATTCGCTCTCGGTGCTGAACTTCGGTCAGCAGGCGATCATCGCTACCGGGTTGATCCTGATCCTCTGGCATGCCACGCGCGGCGTGATGAACGGCACGATGACGCTCGGCGACCTGGTGCTCGTCAACACGTTCATGCTGCAGCTCTACATTCCGCTGAATTTCCTCGGCGTGATCTACCGGGAACTCAAGCAGGCGATGACGGACATGGATCGCATGTTCACGCTGCTCGACGTCAATCGCGAAGTGGCCGATCCGCCCGGCGCCCAACCGCTCGTGTGCCAGGGCGGTCTGGTGCGTTTCGAGCACGTGAATTTCGGCTATGAAGCGTCGCGCCAGATTCTTCACGACGTGGACTTCAGCATCGCGGCGGGCACGACCACCGCAGTCGTCGGCCATAGCGGCTCGGGCAAATCGACGCTCTCGCGCCTGCTGTTCCGCTTCTACGACGTCGGCTTTGCGGGCGCGTCGGCCGGACGCATCACCATCGACGGCCAGGACATTCGCGAAGTCACGCAGGATTCGCTGCGCGCGGCGATCGGCATCGTGCCGCAGGACACGGTGCTGTTCAACGACACCATTTACTACAACATCGCGTACGGCAATCCGTCCGCATCGCGCGAGCAGGTGATCGCGGCCGCGCGCGCCGCGCACATTCACGATTTCATCGAAAGCCTGCCCGCCGGTTACGAGTCGATGGTCGGCGAGCGCGGCCTGAAGCTCTCCGGCGGGGAAAAGCAGCGCGTGGCGATCGCGCGGACCATCCTCAAGAATCCGCACATCCTGATTTTCGACGAGGCGACGTCGGCGCTGGACTCACGCTCCGAGCAGGCGATTCAGTCCGAGCTGCGCAATATCGCGCGCTCGCGCACCACGCTCGTGATCGCCCACCGACTCTCGACAGTCGTGCACGCCGCGCAAATCATCGTGCTCGACAAGGGACGCATCGTGGAGCGCGGCACGCACGACGAACTGCTGCGCGCCGAGGGCCTCTACGCGCAAATGTGGGCGTTGCAGCAGCAACGGCGCGGTGACGAGGGGGATGCCGAGGCGTCTCACTTCGCTACGGTCGTGTCGTAGGTCGACTCGCTCGGGGCGGATGTCGTTGCCGGGCGGAGGCGGGGGGACGCAGGGGGCGCGGCCGCCCACGCCCGGCCCTGTGCGCCAGGCGAACGATTGAGTAGACTAGCGCGCTGGGATGGCAGCCGCGGGAGCGCCGCATGGAAATCAAATGGCTCGAGGACTTCGTGTCGCTCGCCAAGACGAACAGTTTCAGCCGTTCGGCCGAGTTGCGTCACGTGACGCAGCCGGCGTTTTCGCGTCGCATCCAGTCGCTCGAAGCGTGGCTCGGCAGCGAACTGATCGACCGTTCGAGCTATCCCACGCGGCTCACCCCCGCCGGCGAAGTCTTCTACGAGCAGGCGCTGGCGTTGCTCTCCCAGGCACAGGAGGCGCGGGCGCTGCTGCGTGAGCAGCGCTCCGCCGATCACTCGGTGCTCGATTTCGCCGTGCCGCACACGCTGTCGATGACATTCTTCCCGCGTTGGCTCAAGACGCTGGAAAAGCGGCTCGGCCTGCTGCGCAGCCGCTTGCGCGCCCTCAATGTCCACGATGCGGCCATGTCGCTCACCGACGGTGGCTGCGATCTCCTGATGTGCTACTACCATCCGAGCCAGCCGCTGCAACTCGACGCGGCGCGCTACGAGATGATCGTGCTGGGCAGCGAGCGCTTCAGCCCCTACAGCGCGCCCACGCCGCAAAAGCGCGCCCGCTTCAGGCTGCCCGGCACGCGCGAGGCGCAGGTGCCCTACCTGGCCTACACGTCGAACGCCTATCTCGGGCGCATGGCCGATCTGCTGGCGGGCGACACGTCGAGCGGGCTGCATCTGGACAAGGTCTACGAGACGGACATGGCCGAAGCGCTCAAGGCGATGGTGCTCGCGGGGCACGGCGTGGCGTTTCTGCCGGAGAGCGCCGTGGTCGACTCCGTGGCGCGCGGCGAACTCATCGATCTCGCGCCGCCGGGCAAGGCGGCCGCCCCGTGGCACCTGGACATGGAAATCCGGCTTTACCGCGACCGGCTCGCCCATGCGGATGCCGGCAACCGTCGCGAGCGGGCCAAGCGTGATGCCGTCGAGGCGTTCTGGCAGGCGGTGCGCGATCAGTGCAAGGGGTAGACGTCGCCGCCCGGCCGGGTGGATGACAAAACTATGCACGATTTGCATAGATGCATGTTTATTCGGCATTGGATTGTTCTCTGCGGTTCTTTGTAAAGTGCGAGCCATTCGTGTCGCAAGCACGGTATGTGCGTGCGGCGCCGATTGAAGCCGGAGAATCCAAAGATGTCTCAAACGTCACATGCCTTGCCCTCTTACCTCGACGCCGAGCACCTCGGTCCGTGGGGTAACTATCTCCAACAGGTCGATCGCGTCACGCCCTATCTGGGCACGCTCTCGCGCTGGGTCGAAACCCTCAAGCGCCCGAAGCGGATTCTGATCGTCGACTGCCCGATCGAACTCGACAACGGCACCATCGCCCATTTCGAGGGCTATCGTGTCCAGCACAACACCTCGCGCGGCCCCGGCAAGGGCGGTGTGCGTTTTCACCAGGACGTGACCCTGTCCGAAGTCATGGCCCTGTCGGCCTGGATGTCGGTCAAGAACGCCGCGGTGAACGTGCCGTACGGCGGCGCCAAGGGGGGTATCCGCGTCGATCCGCGCAAACTCTCGCGTGGCGAGCTGGAGCGCCTCACGCGCCGTTACACCAGCGAGATCAACATCATCATCGGGCCGACGAAGGACATTCCGGCGCCGGACGTCAACACGAATGAGCAGATCATGGCGTGGATGATGGACACCTACTCGATGAACGAGGGTTCCACCGCCACCGGTGTGGTGACCGGCAAGCCGATCTCGCTGGGCGGCTCGCTCGGCCGTCGCGAGGCGACCGGCCGCGGCGTGTTCGTGGTGAGCTGCGAAGCGGCCCGCCGCCTGGGCATGGACGTGCGCGGCGCGCGCGTGATCGTGCAGGGCTTCGGCAACGTGGGCGGGATCGCCGCGCGTCTGTTCCATGAGGCCGGCGCGCATGTCATCGGCGTGCAGGATCATACCGGCACCATTTTCAAGTCCGACGGCCTCGATGTGCCGAACCTGCTCAAGCACGTGGCCGAGACCGGCGGCGTGGGCGGTTTCCCGGCAGCCGAGACGATCCAGGACGACGAATTCTGGTCGCTGGACTGCGAATTCCTGGTCCCGGCAGCCCTGGAAAACCAGATCACCGAGAAGAACGCCGACAAAATCCGCGCCAAGGTCGTGGTCGAGGGTGCCAACGGTCCGACGACGACCGCCGCCGACGACATCCTGCGCAGCAAGAACATCCTCGTGGTGCCCGACGTGGTGGCCAACGCCGGTGGCGTGACCGTCTCGTATTTCGAATGGGTGCAGGATTTCTCGAGCTTCTTCTGGACCGAGGAAGAGATCAATCACCGCCTGGAGCGCATCATGCGCGAAGCCTTCGACGGCGTGTGGCACGTGGCGCAGGAGCACAAGGTGTCGCTGCGCACGGCGGCCTTCATCGTCGCGTGTACCCGCATTCTGCAAGCCCGTGAGATGCGCGGCCTGTACCCCTGATCAGGCAGTGCCGCCCAACTAAGTAGTAATACGCATTAATGCGTAAAAACCGAATGTTCGGGGCGAATTGCGTCAAAAAAGACGTGCGTTCCGGACATTCGGGAATAATAAAATGGGCAAAGGCAGTGCTAAAATGCATTCGTTTTGTGCCAAGGAGACCAAGGAATGACCCTCTCGAAAATTGCATTGGCGATGTGCTGTGTGGGCCTGATGGCGGGCGCCGCCCAAGCTCAGGAAAGCGGTACCCTCAAGAAAATCAAGGACACGGGCATCATCTCGCTGGGAAACCGCGAGTCGTCCATTCCGTTCTCGTTCTATGACAACCAGCACAATGTCGTGGGCTACGCCAACGACGTGGCGATGGCCATCGTGGCCGAAGTCAAGAAGGACCTGAAGCTGGCGAAGCTGGACGTCAAGCAGACCCCGATCACGTCGCAGAACCGCATTCCGCTGGTTCAGAACGGCACGATCGATCTCGAGTGCGGTTCGACCACGAACAACGCCGAGCGCCAGAAGCAGGCCGCGTTCTCGAACACGTTCTTCATCATCGGCACGCGCCTGCTGACGAAGAACAGCTCGGGCGTGAAGGATTTCGCCGACCTCAAGGGCAAGAACGTCGTGACCACGGCGGGCACGACCTCCGAGCGTCTGCTGCGCGAGATGAACCAGAAAGACAACATGGGCATGAACATCATCAGCGCGAAGGACCACGGCGAAGCGGCGATCACGCTGCATTCGGGCCGTGCCGTCGCGTTCATGATGGATGACGCCCTGCTCGCGGGCGAGCGCGCCAAGTTCAAGGACGCCAAGGACTACAGCATCGTCGGCAAGCCGCAATCGTACGAAGCCTACGGCTGCATGATGCGCAAGGACGACCCGGCCTTCAAGAAGGTGGTGGACAAGGCTGTCGCCGACTACCAGAAGTCGGGCCAGGCCCAGAAGGACTACGCCAAGTGGTTCCAGAAGCCGATCCCGGCGCTCAACGGCGTGAACATGGACTTCCCGCCGTCGGCCGAGATGGCCGCCCTGTGGAAGGCGCCGAACGACAATGCTGACGTTCAGGGCGCCAAGTAAGCCGGACCTGCCAGGTCGTTCGCTGAACATTCACAGCGCTGCATCTGCGTAATGCTGAAGCGGAAGGAGTCAATCCTTCCGCTTCTTTTTAAGCAAGACAAGTAGAAGAGGGGAGATCATGGCTCTCGGTCTCGATTTCAGTTTTTTCTTCCAGCCGGTGGCGACCGGTGAGGACACCACCTACTTCGGGTGGCTGCTCTCGGGCCTCAAGCTCACGCTCGAGGTGGGCCTCGGCGGCTGGATCATCGCGCTCATCGTCGGCTCCGTGCTCGGCGTCATGCGCACCATCCCAAACAAATGGATTTCCGGCTTCGCGACGGCATACGTCGAGTTGTTCCGTAACATCCCGCTGCTGGTGCAGTTGTTCTTCTGGTATTACGTCGCGCCTGACTTCCTGCCGGAAGGGGTTCGCCAGTGGCTGTTCTCGCTCAATCCGGCGAATGTCTCGCTGCTCACCGGTGTGATCGGCCTGGGCCTGTTCACGGCCGCCCGCGTGTGCGAGCAGGTGCGCTCCGGTATCAATTCGCTGCCCAAGGGCCAGAAGAACGCCGGGCTGGCCATGGGCCTCACGCTGCCGCAGACGTATCGCTTCGTGCTGCTGCCGGTGGCCTTTCGCGTGGTGATCCCGCCGATCACTTCGGAATTCGTCAACATCTTCAAGAACTCGGCCGTGATCTCCACGGTGAACCTGCTCGAACTGACCGGTCAGGGCAAGCAGCTCATCGACTACACGGCACATAGCTACGAATCGTTCATCGCCGTGACGATCGCGTACATGATCATCAATATCGCGGTGCTGGTGCTCATGCGCTTCATCGAAGCCAAGACCCGCCTGCCGGGCTACATCGGGGGCAAATAATGGGTGAGATCTTTGCATGGGGCGGCGCCATCGACGCAGCGCCGCTGCTCATCAAGGGCATGGTCACGACGTTGCAGATCACGGTGCTTGCCGTGATCGTCGGCATCGTCTGGGGCACCCTGCTCGCGATGATGCGCCTGTCGGGCGTGACCGTTCTGAAGTGGTTCGCGGACCTGTACGTGAACGTGTTCCGCTCGATCCCGCTGCTGATGGTGCTGCTGTGGTTCTTCCTGATCGTGCCGCAGGTGCTGCGTTCGCTGCTCGACGTGCCGCCGACGTGGGACATCCGCATGGTCTCCGCCCTGGTCGCCTTCTCGTTGTTCGAGGCGGCGTATTATTCGGAAATCATCCGCGCGGGTATCCAGAGCGTGTCGCGCGGCCAGATGTCCGCCGCGTTCGCGCTGGGGATGTCGTACTGGCAGGCAATGGGCCTCGTGGTGCTGCCGCAGGCGTTTCGCAACATGGTGCCGCTGCTGCTCACGCAGGGCATCATTCTGTTCCAGGACACCTCGCTCGTGTACGCGATCGCCTTGGCCGACTTCTTCGGCATGGCGTATCAGGTGGGTCAGCGCGACGGTACGCTGCCTGCCATGATTGTGTTTGCCGGAGCGGTCTACTTTGTGATCTGCTTTACGGTTTCGATGTTGGTTAAACGTCTTCAAAAGAGGTTGGCGAAATGATTACCCTGAAAAACGTCTCCAAGTGGTACGGCCAGTTCCAGGTGCTCACGGACTGCTCCACTGAAGTCAAGAAGGGTGAAGTCGTGGTGGTGTGCGGCCCGTCGGGTTCGGGCAAGTCCACGCTCATCAAGACCGTCAACGGTCTGGAGCCGATCCAGCAAGGCGAGATCATCGTCGACGGCACCTCGGTGGCAGACCCCAAGACGAACCTGGCCAAGCTTCGCTCGCGCGTCGGCATGGTGTTCCAGCACTTCGAACTGTTCCCGCATCTGTCGATCACGGAAAACCTGACGCTCGCGCAGGTCAAGGTGCTCGGCCGCAGCAAGGAAGCCGCTCGCGACAAGGGTCTCAAGCTGCTCGAGCGTGTGGGCCTGAAGGCGCATGCGCACAAGTTCCCGGGCCAGCTCTCGGGCGGCCAGCAGCAGCGCGTGGCCATCGCCCGTGCGCTGTGCATGGACCCGATCGCCATGCTGTTCGACGAGCCGACCTCGGCGCTCGACCCGGAAATGATCAACGAAGTGCTCGACGTGATGGTCGAACTGGCTCAGGAAGGCATGACCATGATGGTTGTCACGCACGAAATGGGCTTCGCCAAGAAGGTTGCGAACCGCGTGATCTTCATGGACCAGGGCATCATCGTCGAAGACGACAAGAAGGATGAGTTCTTCGCGAATCCGAAGTCGGACCGCGCCAAGGACTTCCTGGCCAAGATCCTGCACTGATCGCCGCCGTCGCAAAGGAAAAAGCGTGTCTTCGGGCACGCTTTTTTTTTGCGCGCGGCAGAGGTGAGGTTTGCGGGCCCGCGAAAGCCGTCCAGGGCGGCGAGCGCCCCGGTTACAGGCAGGCCGTGTTCTGCGCGTTGCGCAGCCGCACGGCTTCCGGAATCGGCACGATCGTGCGAAGCGTGGGCGCACCCTTCTCGAAGAGAATCAGTTCGCCGGGCTCGAAAGTGGTCCAGACCTCGTTGTCGGTGAGCGGCGCCGTGGCGATCACGGCCACGCGGTCGGCCGGCGTGGTGAACTTGGCGAAATCGATTTCCCAGTCGGCGTCGATCAGGTGCGCCTTGGTGAACGGCCACTGACGCGCGATGAAGTGCAGGCGCGTGGAGCAGTGGGCGATCAGGGCCTGGCCGTTCGAGAGCACGAAGTTGAACACGCCGTGGCGCGTGATCGTGCGGGCAATGTCCTCCACGGCATGGAACAGCTCGTCGAGCGGTGGCTGCGAACCGGGGAAACGCTTGCGCAATCCCTGCATGATGTCGCAAAAGGCGCGCTCGCTGTCGGTCGTGCCGACCGGCTGGTAGACGCCGGAGAGGAACGGGTCGTAGTCGTGCAGGTCGCCGTTGTGGGCGAAGATCCAGTGCCGTCCCCAGAGTTCGCGCTGGAACGGGTGGCAGTTCTCCAGCTCAACGACCCCTTGCGTGGCTTTGCGAATGTGCGCGATGACGTTCTTGGACTTGATCGGATATTTCTTCACCAACTCGGCAATGGGCGAGTTGGCCGCCGCCAGGTGATCGATGAACAGGCGGCACGCCTTGTCCTCGAAAAATGCAATGCCCCACCCGTCGGCGTGGCTGTCGGTGCCCCCGCCACGTGCCGCGAAACCGGTAAATGAGAACGTGATGTCGGTCGGTTCCGCGCAATTCATCGCGAGAAGTTGGCACATGGTACGGGGAAATCGATGATTGGCTTCGCACGTCGTGTCGGAGCGCCGCAGCCGTTACAATATGGGGTTGCACAAGCATAGCACCGGCCCTTGTGCACGTACATTCCCGCCCATCGGGTCCGTCGCGCCGACGCGTCACCACGCGAGCCCGGTCGCGCCGTCCGCCGCGGCGAGGAGCCTTCCCAGCCCCCGGAAAACGTCCATGACCACCGAACTGACTATCACTCGTCCCGATGACTGGCACCTGCATGTGCGCGATGGCGCCGTGCTCAAGAGCGTGCTGCCCGACAGCGCCCGCCAGTTCGGCCGCGCGATCATCATGCCGAACCTCAAGCCGCCGGTCACCACGCTGGAGCTTGCCTCGGCGTATCGGGAACGCATTCTGGCGGCGCGTCCGGCCGGCAATACGTTCGAGCCGCTCATGACGCTGTACCTGACCGACAACACGCCGGCCGAAGAGATTCGTCGCGCCAAGGCGTCGGGGTTGGTGCATGGCGTGAAGCTCTACCCCGCGGGCGCAACGACGAATTCGGATGCCGGCGTGACCGATCTGGCCAAATGCCGCGGCGCCCTGGAAGCCATGCAGGAAGTCGGCATGCCGTTGCTGGTTCACGGTGAAGTCACGAGCGCCGACATCGATATCTTCGATCGTGAAAAGGTGTTCATCGACAAGGTGATGTCGCCGCTGCGCCGCGATTTCCCGGGCCTCAAGGTCGTGTTCGAGCACATCACCACGAAGGACGCCGCCGATTACGTCGCCAGTGCCGAAGGTCCGATCGCCGCCACCATCACCGCGCATCACCTGCTATACAACCGCAACGCGATCTTTACCGGCGGGATTCGTCCGCATTACTACTGCCTGCCCGTACTCAAGCGGGAAACGCACCGCGAAGCGCTCGTGAAGGCGGCAACGTCGGGCAGCGCACGCTTCTTCCTGGGCACCGACAGTGCGCCGCACGCGCGTGGCGTGAAGGAAGCCGCCTGCGGTTGCGCCGGGTGCTACACGGCGCTGCATGCGGTGGAGCTTTACGCCGAAGCGTTCGACAAGGCGGGCGCACTCGACAAGCTCGAGGGTTTCGCCAGCTTGCACGGCCCGGACTTCTACGAACTGCCGCGTAACGCCGACAAGATCACGCTCGTGCGTGAGGACTGGGAACTGCCGGCAGAACTGCCGATGGGCGACGCGACGGTGGTGCCGTTGCGCGGCGGCGAGACCATCGGCTGGAAGCTCAAGGGGTGATGTCAGGCGCCACGGCATCGGTGGGCGCGTCGATGCCGGTCGCGGGGTTGCCGGAGATCGACTGGCGGCAACCCTGGTTCGAGTCCGTGGCGCAGCGTGCATACGATGCGCTGGCGCGCGGGGATTGGCGTGAAGCGGTCTCGTCGCAGGCCGCCGCCGCCGGACTGGTGAGCGGACACGGGCGCGCGCTGCGGTTCGTCGCGCAGGAGAACTTGCCGACGGACATCGCGTACGAGGCGTTCATTGCCGCCACCGGGGGCGTGCCCACGCGTCGGAATCTGCACGATTTCTTCAATGCATTGATCTGGCTGACCTACCCGAAGGGCAAGGCGGCGCTCAACGGTCGTCAGGCCGCCGCCATCGCGCGCGACGGGGTGAGGGCTGTCCGGGGCGCCACGCGCGACGCCGCCACGCTTTTCGACGAGAATGCCGTGCTCTTCGCCTGTAGCGATCCGGCACTGGCCGCCGCCTTGCGCGGGTTCGACTGGCAAACGCTGTTCGTCGCGCGTCGCGCCGACTGGGGGCGTGCCTGCGAGGTCCAGCCGTTCGGTCATGCGCTGCTGGAAAAGCTCGTCACGCCCTATAAATCGGTCACGGCGCATGCGTGGATCGTGAACGTCCCGGCCGCCTATTTCGCGTGGGCGCCGGGTGCGCGCAGGGCGTGGCTCGACACCCGGATCGCACCGGTGCTCGCCGACGTGCCGCTGTCGACCCGCGACTTCGCGCCGCTGCCCGTCCTGGGCATTCCGGGCTGGTGGCCGGAGAACGAGGCGCCGGATTTCTATCGCGATACCGTCGTGTTCCGTCCGGGACGGCGACAGAAGGCGTCTGCCTGAAGCCCGGGACCGCCCGGTATCGTGCCTGGCACTTTCCTCACATCCAAGGTCCCAAAGGGACGGCATGCGCAACGCCGCCGGGCCGCGCGTCCGCAAGCGGTTCCCGATGGTCCGCCCGGGCAGTCGCGCGGGCATGCGTGATACACTTCGCCCCGCAGAGTCGGCCAGACAATCGCCGCCTCCCTTCGGGAGGGGGAGGAAAGTCCGGACTCCACAGGGCAGGGTGATGGCTAACGGCCATCCGTCGCGAGACGCGGAACAGGGCAACAGAGAACAGACCGCCGATGGCCCCTGACGAAAGTCAGGTGGATCAGGTAAGGGTGAAACGGTGCGGTAAGAGCGCACCGCGGCGTGCGGCAACGCACACGGCACGGTAACCTCCACCCGGAGCAATTCCAAATAGGCAGGTGAGCGGCATGCGCCTCGTGCGTGTGCCGGCAACGGGGCCCCCGGGAGCCTGCGGGTAGGAAGCTTGAGCGGCGCAGTGATGCGTCGCCTAGAGGAATGATTGTCAGGCGCGGCGCGAGTCGCGTTCACAGAATCCGGCTTATCGGCCGGCTCTGCATCCGAACCAAATGCAAAAGGCTCCCGAGGGAGCCTTTTGTCTTTCCGAAGATCGGCGTTTGCTCAGGCGATTCAGCCTTCGACGATCTCGACGCTGTGCGTGAGCTCCGCCGTCTTGGCCAGCATGATCGACGCCGAGCAATACTTGTCGTGCGAGAGCGTCACGGCACGCTCCACCGTTGCCGGATTCAGATTGCGGCCGGTTACCGTGAAGTGGAAGTGAATCTTGGTGAACACCTTCGGATCTTCGCTGGCGCGCTCGGCCTTGAGCGTGACGCTGCAACCCTTCACTTCGGCACGACTCTTCTTCAGGATCAGAACCACGTCATACGCGGTGCATCCCCCGGTGCCCACGAGCAGCATCTCCATCGGGCGCGCCGCAAGATTGTGGCCGCCGCCCTCCGGTGCGCCGTCCATCGCGACAATGTGCCCGCTGCCCGTCTGCGCAACAAAGGCCATGCCGTCCTGGCCCATCCAGCTCACCTTGCATTCCATCATTCGAAACCCCGATATCTCATTCAAGCTGAAAATTGTAGCGGCTTCCGCCGACGCGCGTACGACGCCGCTCGCGCCCCTGAAATGCCAACCTTCGCGTCCCGGGATGCTGCGTCGCAATATTGGCGCTTTTTTGATCGGCTTTTCAGGGGGATAAACCCTAAATTTAGAAGCTTGGTGCTACGCAGGACGGTGAGGTGAAAGGCGAGAATTGGTATAAATAATTGATTTTAATGGAAATTATGTAATCCTTCGGCCGCGCCTCTCTTTTCACATTATGGTGTTTGATTTCGCACTATAAATTTTCTTGCGTTGCACCATCGCCTTTGCTACACTTCAGTCATTGGTTGTTGTGCTTCACAGCAATCCTGCAAGTGTCTCCTCCACCCTCCTCCTTTGGTGGATTTAACCCGGACCCATTGAGGTTCGGGTTTTTTTTTGTGCGCCCGGAAACGCCGTTTACCGGGGAGTGGATTTTTCTGTATAATCAACGGCTTTTCCGGAAATGCCCACGGAAAAAGCATCAGGGAGAGCCTGCAAGCACAGGACTGCGCCATGCGACTCGATTCGCCAGGACGCGGCCGGCAGACAAGCAGGAAGTTGGTGTTAATGGGGCAAACGCATTTTATTTGGATCGATCATGAAGACGTTTTCCGCTAAGCCGGCAGAGGTGACGCGCGAATGGTTTGTGATTGACGCGACGGACAAAGTCCTCGGCCGTGTCGCCAGCGAAGTGGCACGCCGTCTGCGCGGCAAGCACAAACCTGAATTTACGCCGCACGTTGATACTGGTGACTACATCATCATCGTCAATGCTGCCAAGCTGAAAGTTACGGGCGCGAAGCAAACTGACAAGAAGTACTACCGTCACTCGGGTTACCCGGGCGGTATTTACGAAACCACGTTCGGCAAGATGCAAGAGCGTTTCCCGGGCCGTGCGCTCGAGAAGGCCGTGAAGGGCATGCTGCCGAAGGGTCCGCTGGGCTATGCGATGATCAAGAAGCTGAAGGTGTACGCCGACGGCAATCATCCGCACGAAGCGCAGCAACCGAAGTCGCTCGAGATCTAAGGGCCACGCCATGTTCAAAAACGATTGGAATTACGGCACCGGCCGTCGCAAGAGCGCTGTTGCTCGTGTGTTCATCAAGGCTGGCAAGGGCGACATCGTCGTCAATGGCAAGCCGATCAAAGAGTACTTCGCTCGCGAAACGTCGCTGATGATCGTCCGTCAGCCGCTCGAGCTGACCAACCACGCTGAAACGTTCGACATCAAGGTCAACGTCTCGGGCGGCGGTGAAACGGGTCAGGCCGGTGCGGTTCGCCACGGTATCACCCGCGCACTGATCGACTACGACGCGACGCTCAAGCCGACGCTGTCGACCGCAGGCTTCGTGACCCGCGATGCCCGTGAAGTCGAACGTAAGAAGGTTGGTCTGCACAAGGCCCGCCGTCGCAAGCAATTCTCGAAGCGTTAATCGCACGAGTGCTTGTTCGCATCTGCTGCCGGCAGGTGCAAAAGAAGGCCGCCTCGCGCGGCCTTTTTTCATTGTGCGGCGCGTTTCCGCCGGTGCGAAGGCATTGCGTGCGATGCGTCACCGGCCCACATGCGTCGTGGAAGCTTGATAGAATCGCGATTCCGATTGAAAGGGGTAGGACATGGTCAAGGTAGGTATCGTAGGCGGCACCGGCTACACCGGTGTGGAGCTGCTCCGTTTGCTGGCGCAGCATCCGGAAGTGAAGTTGACGGCGATCACCTCGCGCAAGGAAGCGGGTACGCCGGTCGCCGACATGTATCCGAACCTGCGAGGCCGTGTCGACCTGGCCTTTTGCACACCCGACGACGCCCGTCTGACCGAATGCGACGTCGTCTTCTTTGCCACGCCGCACGGTGTGGCCATGGCGCAGGCGCGCGAGTTGCTCGCCGCCGGCGTGCGCGTGATCGATCTGGCGGCGGATTTCCGTCTGAAGGACATCGCGACATTCGAGAAGTGGTACGGCATGCCGCACGCTTGCCCGGACATCCTCGAGGAGGCGGTCTACGGACTGCCGGAGGTCAACCGAGAGCAAATCAAGCGCGCCCGTGTGATCGGTCTGCCGGGCTGCTACCCGACATCCGTACAGCTCGGTTATGCGCCGTTGTTCGCCGGCGGGCGCAAGCTGGTGGATCCGAAGCATCTGATCGCCGACGCCAAGTCGGGCGCGAGCGGCGCGGGTCGTAAGGGCGAGACGTCGCTGATCCTCGCGGAGACGGCCGACAACTTCAAGGCTTACGGTGTGAAGGGCCACCGCCATCACCCGGAAATCAAGCAAGGGCTTGAAGCCATCGCCGGCTACGAGGTGGGCCTGACGTTCGTGCCGCATCTGCTGCCGACGATTCGCGGCATTCATTCGACGCTTTACGCGACGATCCTGCCGGAAGCCCGCGACACGGATTTCCAGGCGCTGTTCGAGACGTATTACGCGGGCGAGCCGTTCGTGGACGTGCTGCCGGCCGGCTCGATGCCGGAGACGCGCTGGGTGCGGGCGTCGAACTATGTGCGCATGGCGGTCCACCGTCCCGGCAACGAAGACACGCTGGTGATCCTCGTCGTCGAAGACAATCTGGTCAAGGGCGCGTCCGGTCAGGGCGTGCAGTGTATGAACCTGATGTTCGGCTTGCCGGAAAACATGGGCCTGACCCATATTCCCGTACTGCCGTAACGGTATTTATCGCCCCTAACCCCTTGATTTTCCGAGCGTCGGCACAAATTGGGGATTAGGAATAGAATGATACCGAACCGATTTATGGAGATTTGCGATGAACGCACCGCTTGAGGCCGCCGTCACGGAAATGCCCGCGTTCCTGGTCTTTACCGACAGCGCCGCGGACAAGGTCAAGCAACTGATCGACGAGGAAGGCAACCCTGAGCTGAAACTGCGCGTTTTCGTGCAGGGCGGCGGTTGCTCCGGCTTTCAGTATGGTTTCACCTTCGACGAAGACGTGAACGAAGACGACACCGTACTCGACAAGAACGGCGTGTCGCTGCTGATCGACTCGATGAGCTACCAGTATCTGGTGGGCGCCGAGATCGACTACAAGGAAGATATCAACGGCGCGCAGTTCGTGATCAAGAACCCGAATGCAACCACCACGTGTGGCTGCGGCTCGTCGTTCTCGGTCTGAGCGATACAGACGCGTTGGCTGCCCCATCGGGGCGGCAAGACGGAAGCCCCCTCCACGAGGGGGCTTTTTTTTGGTTCATCGCGGATTGCCGGTGCGACGCTCGACCGTCAGGCACTGCGTAACGCGTTCATCAGATCGCGCTTCAGATCGTCGATATGTTCGATGCCGACCGCATACCGGATGAGATCGGACGGCATGCGCTCCGACGATGCGGCATCTTTCAGGGTGCCATGCCAAAGCGTCGCCACGTGGATGGCGAGCGAGTTGACGCCTCCGAGACTTGCCGCGATGAGGGGAATGCGAAGTGCCGACAACGCGCGTTTGGCCGCCGCCTCGCCGCGACGGACCCGGAACGTCAGCACGCCGCCGAAGCCGTTCATCTGCTGGCTGGCCAGTGCGAATTGCGGATGGGACTCGAGCCCGGGGTAGACCACGTCGCGCACCTTCGCCTGATCGCAAAGCCACTGTGCCAGCGCCAGTGCATTCGCATTGACGCGCTCCATGCGCAATGGAAGGGTGCGCAGGCCGCGTAGCAACAACCAGGCGTCCATGGGCGAGAGCACCGAGCCGACGCTCAAATGCGTCAACCAGATCCGCTCGGCCAGCGCGTGGCTGGTACAGATCACGCCGCCGGTGAGATCGTGGTGTCCGCCCAGGTATTTGGTGGCGCTGTGCACAACCACGTCGACCCCCAGCTCGGCGGGGCGCTGATTGAGAGGGGTGGCAAACGTGTTGTCGGCAACGGTCAGAATGCCGTTAGCTCGCGCCAGCGCCGTGACCGCCCCGATATCGGTGAGCGCGAGTGTTGGATTGGCGGGCGATTCCATGACGATCACACGCGTGTTCTCCCGCAGTGCGGCGGCCATGGCGGCGGGATCCGTCGCGTCGACGAGGGTGAGTTTCACGCCGAGCTTGCCGAGCAGCGTGTCGAGTACTCGCGACGTGCTCATGTAGTGCTGCGTTTGGGCCACCACGTGGTCGCCCGCGCCGAGCAAGGCGAGCAGCGTGGTGGTCATGGCGCCCATGCCGGAGCCCGTCACGAGGGCGGTTTCAGTCCCTTCGAGCTCGGCCATGATCGCCATGATCCGCTCATGGACCGGGTTCCCGTATCGGGTGTAGTTCCTCGGATGCCGTGGGGTGCTCGACATCCGCGCAAAGGCGGATTCGTCGGCCGCGGCAAAAACCGCGCTGTAGTGGATGGCGGGGACGACACCGGATTCGTCCGTGGTGCCGCGGTCGCCCATCACCGCCGTGGTGTCGACGTGCAGCATCGTGGACAGTGGGCGGTTCACGGCAAAATCTGCCGGGCGGGCTCTACCGCAGGCGCCGCCAGTCGCTTCTGTCCTTCCTGATCGGGCAGTTCCCGAAACCCGGTGATCCATCGCCGGCAGTTCGGCGCGCCGCACTCGCACGAAAACTGCCGCGCCAGTACCTCCTCGGTGCAGGCGTAATCGATGGTGAGGAACTCGCCAGCCGAAATATCCCGGAGCGCGAAGATCTCGAGTCGTTTCATGTCCAGCACGGACGACGGTGCGCACGAGTGAAGCAGTAACCCGGAAAAATGGGGATCGTAGAGGTGCGTCGTTTCGCTCACCTGCAGGGTGTGCAGTTTGCGCTGACTGGACAGCAGTCCTGCCATGCGACTGATGCGTTGTCCGCGTGCGAAGGGAACCAGCGTTCGCACGCCGTTGCCTTCGCCGCCGGCAGTTCGACAGACCTCGAACTGTCGGCTCGAGGGGTAACCGTCCTTCAGCCCCTCGAAAGGGTAAAGCCAACCGGGTTCGGCCATGATGGGTGCCCACTGAGGTTGAACGTCCTGGACGACATCGAAAAAGGTGTCGAAATGACGCTTCAAGAGTGGCACATGGAATCACGAACCCCGAAAATCGGCACCGCATTTGGGTGCCGTCCTTCGGCGTTTGGGCTGCGTCTCACAAGGGCGGGGGCGGGCGAAGCGGTCCGCCGCGGATGACGGACGCAGTGTTCGACCCGTGGTTCAGCGCGGATAAATCGCGCCAAGAATGCGCGGACCCTTCGCGCCGGTGACGGACGGAAGGTTGCCGGGCTCCCGCGCCACGCAGCGCTGCGCGAGCCACGCGAACGCGCGTGCCTCCACCTGCTGCGGCGGCACGCCCAGCGCCTCGGTCGTCGCGACCGTGATGCCGGGAAGTCGGGCCGCAATGGCATGCATGAGCGCGCGATTGCGCGTCCCGCCGCCGCAGGCGTAGAAGCCCCGGCAGTCGGGTGCGTGGCGGAGTACGTCGCTCGCCACGCACTGCGCCGTGAGCGCAACGAGCGTGGCCTGTACGTCGACCGGCGCGACGCCGGGGAAGGCCGCCAGATGCGCGTCGAGCCACTTGGCGTGGAACAGGTCGCGGCCGGTACTCTTGGGCGGGCTTTGGGCGAAGTAAGGCTCGTTGAGCAGCGCGGCGAGCAGGGCAGGGTCGACCTGTCCGCCCGCACCCCACGCGCCGCCATCGTCGTAGGCCGTGCCCAAATGACGCGCCGCCCAGCCGTCGAGCAGCGCATTGCCCGGTCCGCAGTCGAAGCCCGAGACCGGCTGCGCAGACGCCAGTGCCGGCAAAATCGTCACATTGCTGATGCCGCCGAGATTGCAGACGACGCGCGTCTCGCTCGCATGGGCGAACATGGCCTGGTGGTAGGCGGGCACGAGCGGAGCGCCCTGGCCGCCGGCGGCGACATCGCGGCTGCGAATATCGGCCACCACGTCGATGCCCGTGAGCTCGGCGAGCAGGGCGGGCGCGTTGAGCTGGCGCGTGTACCCCACGCCGTCGAATTCTCCCGGACGATGCCGGATCGTCTGCCCATGGGCGCCGATCGCGGCGACAGCCTCGGCGCGTACCCCCGAGCGGGAGAGCAGTTCGTTGACACAGTCGGCATAGATGCGTACCAGCGCATTCGCGGCCAGGGCTTCGCGGTGCAACTCGTTTTCCGATGGCGCCTGCAGCACCATCAGCGTCTCCCGGAGGTCGCGGGGGAACGGGAGGTACGATTCCGCAAGCACGCGGCCGTCAGACGCGTCGACGAGCACGCCGTCGACGCCGTCGAGGCTGGTGCCGGACATCAGGCCGATGAAACAGGGCGATTGGGACGTTGACCCGGAGGATGCCGAAGCGGCGATGGAACGAGCGGTGTCGGTCATGGGAAAGCGCGGGCGGATGGGAGCCGGGGAAATCGGTGCCGCACCGAGCGGGCGACGCGCGGGCTATCCGGCAGCCCGTCGCGTTACCCGCACAGTGCGGTCTCCAGCATACCTCAATCGCGCTCGGCGACCTGTACGGTGCGCATCAGGTCGATGCGCTTGAGCAGGTTCTCCGCGTACATGTCGAACAGCTTCAGGCGAGCGCCCGTGAGCGGCGCTACAGCAGCCACGTCCGTCGAGAACGGGTTGAGCGGCACCCCCTTGAGGCGCAATTCGTAATGCAGGTGCGGGCCGGTTGCCCAGCCCGTCTGGCCCACGAATCCGATGACCTGGCCCTGCGTGACGCGCATGCCGGCCTTCACACCCTGGCCGAAGCCGGACAGGTGGGCGTAGCGCGTCTGGAAGTTGCCGGAGTGATCGATCTCGATCAGGTTGCCGTAGCCGTTCTGCTTGCCGACGAACGTGACCACGCCATCGCCCGCGGCGAACACGCGGGTGCCGATGGGTGCGGCCAGATCCACGCCCTGGTGCTTTTTCCACTGGTGTTGGAACGGATGCTCGCGTCCGCCGAAAGCCGACGAAATCCGCGAGAACTCGACCGGCGTGCGCAGGAACGCCTGCTTGAGGTTACGGCCGTCGAAGCCGTAGTACGCCCCCTCGGGCGAGCCCTGCGGGTCCGCGTACCAGATGGCCTGATGTGTCTTGCCCTGGTTGATGAACTCGATGGCGAGCACGCGTCCCGTGCGAACGGTCCGGTCCTGCTGCTTGATCACTTCGTACACGAGGCGGAAACGATCGCCGCGGCGCACGTCGCGCTGGAAGTTGATCACGCCGGAGAAGATCCTGACCATCTGCGCGACGACGGCATCGGGCACGCCCGCGTCGTCCATGGCGGTGAAGAAGTTGCCGGCGATCGCCCCTGAGCGCATGGCCCATTCGGTGTCGTTGGCCAGTTGCTCCATGCGCGCGCGCAGCGTGCCCTTGTCGTCGCGCTCGATCACCAGTTGCTGGGCGGCGGTGGCGCCGCTCGAGAGCACGGTGGAGAGCGAGACCAGCTTGCCGTCGTCGTCGGTTTCGGCCTGCACGACCTGCCCGGCGGGCACGCCGATCAGGCGTCGGGCGACGGCATTGTCGCGAATGAAGCGCTCGGCGGCGGGGTCCTGGATCGACAGGCGCGAGAGCATGTCGCCCAGCGTTTCGCCACGCCGAAGCGCCACCTGGTGGATGAATGTCTGGGATTGCGCGTCGAGCTGCTGGATTTGCCGGGCCAGGTCGGGGAAGGTCAGCGGCAGCGTCACGCTCGCACCGTTGCGGGCCGCTTCGGGCACCATGGGCGCCACGCCGAATGCAGTCACCATTCCCAACGTCAGGGCCGAACCGACCGTTGCCACGATTTGCACCTTTCTGCGACGGTGCTTGGGCTGCGTGGGATCGATCAGGGTCAGCAGTTCACGCGCAAAAAAATCACGGAGTTTAGGCCACATCACGTAAAATTCTGCGCAACTTACGAAAAAGCCCGGGCGGAGCGACACGCTTCGAGATTGCCTGCCGGAATTCCGGGGCAACCCGGCGTCGCTTCGGCCCGAGCCGAGAATTGAGCGGCGATTATAGCAGACCCGCCGCGGCCTCCGCCTTTACTGACTGAATAAGGGAATCCCCTGAAGCAGTCTGGACAATGATGTTATGACAAGTGAACACGCACTCACCTCGGAAATGAAGTACCCCGTCACCGATGCCACGCGGGCCGCTCTGGCGATCGCCAAGCGCGGTTGCGACGAGCTGCTCGTGGAAGAGGAGTTCCTGCAGAAGCTGGCGCGCAGCGAAGCCACCGGCAAGCCGTTGCGCATCAAGCTGGGTCTGGACCCCACGGCGCCGGACATTCACATCGGCCACACCGTGGTGCTCAACAAGATGCGCCAGTTGCAGGACCTGGGGCATACGGTCATTTTCCTGATTGGCGATTTCACGTCGCTGATCGGCGATCCGTCGGGGCGCAACAGCACGCGTCCGCCGCTCACGCGCGAGCAGATCGAATCGAATGCCAAGACCTATTTCGAGCAGGCCGCGCTGGTGCTCGACCGCAGCAAGACCGAGATTCGCTACAACAGCGAATGGTCGATGAAGCTGGGCGCCGACGGCATGATCAAGCTTGCCTCGCGCTACACCATGGCGCGCATGCTCGAGCGCGAAGACTTCACCAAGCGCTTCCAGAGCGGCGTGCCCATCGCCATCCACGAATTCCTCTACCCGCTCATGCAGGGCTACGACTCGGTCGCGCTGGAGTCGGATCTCGAGCTCGGCGGCACCGACCAGAAGTTCAACCTGCTGGTCGGTCGCGAATTGCAGAAGCAGTACGGCCAGGAGCCGCAGTGCATTCTCACGATGCCGCTGCTCGAGGGACTCGACGGCGTCGAGAAGATGTCGAAGTCCAAGGGCAACTACGTGGGCATCAGCGAGAAGCCGAGCGAGATGTTCGGCAAACTCATGAGCATCTCGGACGAGCTGATGTGGCGATACTACGAGCTGCTGTCGTTCCGTTCGCTCGACGAGATCGCGCAACTGCGCCGCGACGTGGACGGCGGCCGCAATCCGCGCGACGTGAAGGTGCTGCTCGCGCAGGAAATCGTGGCGCGCTTCCATTCGCAGGCCGACGCCGAGCGCGCGCTCGAGGACTTCAACGCGCGTGCCAAGGGCGGCGTGCCGGACGATATTCCGGAAGTTTCCCTGCAAGGCGCCCCCCTGGGCATTGCCCAGTTGCTCAAGCAGGCGGGTCTGGTGCCCTCGACGTCGGAAGCCAACCGCAACATCGAGCAGGGCGGCGTGCGTATCGACGGCGAAGCCGTTTCCGACAAGGGCGCGAAGATCGACGCCGGGACTTACGTCGTGCAGGTCGGCAAGCGCCGCTTTGCCCGCGTGACGCTCGCCTGAGCGTGGGCACCGCACCGATTCGGCCGTTGTCTTTGCCTTTGCGGCCGCAATCATGATCGCGCTGATTCAACGTGTGCTCGAAGCCGCGGTGACGGTCGACGGGCGCACCGTCGGCGCGATTGGCCCGGGGTTGCTCGCGCTGGTGTGCGCCGAGCGCGGCGATACCGAAGCGAGCGCCGACAAACTGCTCGCGAAGCTGCTCGGCTACCGCGTCTTCTCCGACGACGCGGGCAAGATGAACCGCAGCGTGTCGAATCTCGACGGCAACGGTGCGGCCGGCGGGTTGCTGCTCGTTTCGCAGTTCACGCTGGCGGCCGACACCAACAGCGGGACCCGTCCGAGCTTCACGCCGGCGGCCAGCCCGGCCGACGGCCAGCGGCTTTTCGATCATTTCGTGGCACAGGCGCGAGCGCGTCATCCCATTGTGGAGATGGGCGAGTTCGGCGCTCACATGCGCGTGTCGCTCGTGAACGACGGGCCCGTCACGTTCTGGCTTCAGACGCGTCCTGACGGGGCCTGACGCGAAGCGCCTTCGGGCGCGCGCTCGGCGCTCCGAAAGCCTCAAGCCGCCTCAAGCAGCGTCAAGCAGCGTCAAGCAGCGTCAAGCAGCCTCGGAGGTCTTCCGGGGCCTTCAGGGCCTTCCCGACGGCCTCGACGTTCCTGCCCGTGCCGCGCGGCCTGCGGCGTCGCCGCGCGCCAAGGCGAGGACGGTGCGAGGGTACCCGCCCGGATCCATCTCGAAAATCGCTCGGAATCATCTGGAATCATGCGGATTTGCGCGAGCTCATGCACGTGATTCGCATCGGTGTGATAACGTCGACCGGTTCCGAAATCACAATGCTTGGGAGAAACCGATGAAAGTCTGGAGCAACTCGTTCGAGGACAATGGCGCCATCGACGCCCAGTTCGCCTTCGGCAAACCGGATGCGCAGTCGCATGTTGCGCTGTCGCAGAACAAGAATCCCCATATCGCGTGGTCGGACGTCCCCGAAGGCACGCGTTCGTTCGTGGTGATCTGCACCGACAGCGACGTGCCCAGCCGCGGTGACGACGTCAACCAGGAGGGCCGGGAGGTTCCGTCGGATCTGCCGCGCGTCGATTTCTACCACTGGGTGCTTGTCGACGTGCCGGCGTCGACCACGGAAATTCCGGCGGCGAGTCACAGCAATCACGTCACGCCGCGCGGCAAGTTCGGTCCGGACGCGCTCGACGGCATGCGTCACGGCGTGAACGACTACACCGCATGGTTCGCGGCCGACGAGAGCATGAAGGGCGACTACTATGGCTACGACGGCCCGTGCCCGCCGTGGAACGACACGCGGCTTCACCACTATCACTTCACCGTGTATGCCCTCGACGTCGAACGTGTGCCGCTGGAGGGCCGCTTCGGTGGCGACGACGTGCTCGCCGCCATCAAGCCGCACGTGCTTGGCAGCGCGCGCGTGACGGGCACCTACACGCTCAATCCGAAGTTGGCCTGAGGTCCGGCGCTTCGTCACTCCCGAACACAATCACCACGCAATGGCTTCGATGACCGGCAAGACCACGACGCTCACCCTGATTCGTCACGGAGAAACCGACTGGAACCGCGTGAAGCGGATTCAGGGGCATACGGACATTGCGCTGTCGCGTGCGGGCGAGCGGCAGGCGGCGTTGCTGGGTGAGCGTGTGGCGCGCGAGGTGCGTGCGCACGGAACGGTGTTCGATCACGTGCTCACGAGCGATCTGCGGCGCGCGGTGCAAACGGCGGAGCCCGTTGCACGCGCGTGCGGCTTGCCGCTCGTGCGCACGCCGCAATTGCGCGAGCGTCACTACGGCGCCTTCGAAACGCACGTGCCGGACGAGATCCAGGCACTGTATCCGCAGGACTACGCGCGCTGGCAGAGTCGCGATCCGGACTTCGTGATTCCGGGCGGTGAGTCGACGCGGGGGTTCCATGAACGCATCACCGCGTTCGTCAAACAACTGTTGCGCGACCATGCGGGACAACGTCTCGCGCTGGTGGCGCACGGCGGCGTGCTCGACTGTTGCTACCGGCTGGCCACGGGGCTCGCCCTGGGCGAGCCGCGCACCCATGCGCTGCTCAATGCAAGCGTGAATCGACTGGCCTACGACGGACAGCGCTGGCAGGTCCTGAGCTGGGCCGACGTCACGCACCTCGACGATACGGTGCGCGACGAAAGCAATGACCGACCGGGGCAGGCTGCGGACCGCGTGGACCCGCGCGTGGTGTGAAGGCGACGCCAGCCGTCAGCGCTCGAGCGACGGCTGCACGTTGACGACGTCGGGCGACGCCAGCGCACGCCGACGTGCGCGGTGGGCGACGCTGTTGCGCATCGACCAGCGCGCGACCTGCGCCATGTGACGCACGGCCGGCCGCACCGTCAGGCGGCGTAGCGCCGAACGATCGTCGAAGCCCAGCATCGATTGCGCCCAGTCGGGCAGCAGGTCGATGCCCGCGCGGAACAACAGGCCACTGAATACCTGCGCGCCGGCGAACGGTGCCGGAAGATTGCGCAGCACGCGCACGACCTCTTCGGTGCGCTCGCTCGCGCAAAGCCGAGCGCGCATGCCGGCGAGGTAGTCGTCGATGTCGGCAACGCTCATCGGCACATTTCGCGCGCCGAGTGCGACGGCGATGCGCGAGACCTCCGCGTAGTAGCGATCCTGCTCGCTGCGTGCAAATCCCGGGTCCTTGTAGACGAGATAGCTGCGCAGGAAGCTCGACGTCTCGGCCACGTGCACCCACGTGAGCAAGTCGGGATCGTACGCCGCGTACGGGCGGCCGTCCGGCGCGATGCCCGTGACCTGGAGGTGGATGCGACGCACGCGTTCGAGCAGCGCCTGCGCGTCGGCCGTGTTGCCGTACGTGGTGCCGCCGATGAAGGTGGCGGTGCGGCGCAGGCGGCCTATCACGTCCTGCCGGAACGTCGAGTGGTCCCAGACCCCCGCCATCGCGAGCGGATGCAGCGATTGCAGGAGCAACGCGCTGATGCCGCCGATCATCATCGAGGTGAAGTCGCCGTGTACCTGCCAGCAGGCCGCGTCGGGGCCGAACAGGCCGGGATCGCCAGGCGGTGTGTCGTAATTCAGGCGCGGCGCACCGGGCCCCGACGTCAGGCTCACGAGGCGCATGGCGATGGCATGTCGCACGCGTCCCGACACGCCAACGACCGGTCCGGCGGGCCGCAACGGCGTGGATGGCGGCGGGGTGGGCAGGTCGTCGTGCAGGGACATGCGGCTGTCGGGGTGAAGGAGATGGCGGGATGTGTGCGGCGCGCTACTTGCCGTCGGCGTCCTGCGACCAGAGCGAGCCGGTGTCCGGCAGGCTGCCGGGGGCGGCCAGTCCGAAGTGGCGGTAGGCCGCCAGGGTGGCCACCCGTCCGCGCGGCGTGCGTTGCAGAAAGCCTTGCTGAATCAGAAACGGCTCGATCACGTCTTCGATGGTGTCGCGCTCTTCACCGATGGCCGCGGCGAGGTTGTCCACACCGACCGGGCCGCCGTCGAACTTGTGGAGCACGGCTTCCAGCAGCTTGCGGTCCATCACGTCAAAGCCGACCGGATCGACGTCGAGCATGGACAGGGCGGCGTCGGCGACCGCCGCGGTAATGCGGCCGTCGGCCTTCACCTCGGCGTAATCGCGAACGCGGCGCAGCAGGCGGTTGGCGATTCGCGGCGTGCCGCGCGCGCGACGGGCGATCTCGAAGGCGCCGTCGTCGACGATGGCGGCGCCGAGCAGTCCGGCGGAGCGACGCACGATGCCGGCCAGTTCGTCGGCCGTATAGAACTCCAGGCGCGCCACGATCCCGAAGCGATCGCGCAACGGGTTGGTCAGCATGCCCGCCCGGGTGGTCGCACCCACGAGGGTGAACGGTTGCAGGTCGAGCTTGACGCTGCGCGCGGCGGGGCCCTCGCCGATCATGATGTCGATCTGGTAGTCCTCGAGCGCCGGATACAGGATTTCCTCGACGACCGGCGAGAGCCGGTGGATTTCGTCGATGAAGAGGACGTCGTTGGCTTCGAGGTTGGTCAGGAGCGCGGCCAGGTCGCCCGGACGTTCGAGCACGGGGCCCGATGTCTGACGCAAATGCACGCCCATTTCACGGGCGACGATATGCGCGAGCGTCGTCTTGCCAAGGCCGGGCGGGCCGAACAGCAGCACATGGTCGAGCGGCTCCGCGCGCTTGCGCGCCGCCTCGATGAAAATTTCCAGCTGTTCGCGCACCTTGCGCTGGCCGACGTATTCGTCGAGCAGCTTGGGGCGCAGCGCGCGCTCGAAGGCTTCCTCGTTGGGCGAGGCCGGGGTCGGCGCGATGATGCGCTCGGCGGCGAGTTTGTCGGTTTCGATCATGGCTGCATTGTAGCGCTTCAGGCGTGGCTTGCCGGGGCGGGACGACCGGGCGGCCTGCGAGGCATGTCGGGCCTGCGACGCCTAGCCGACGAGCCGCCCGCGCCGCACGCGCAGGCCCTTCGCCGCGAGTGCGGGGGAGACGTCGGCCAGGGCCGAGAAGGTTTCGCCGCTGTGGGCGTGGCAGATCGCCACGCCGAGCGCGTCGGACGCGTCTTTCCCCGGGGTGCCGGACAGGGTGAGCAGTCGCGTGACCATTTCCTGCACTTGTTCCTTGCGGGCGCGTCCGTAGCCGACCACCGCCTGCTTGAGCTGCATCGGCGTGTATTCGAACACCTCGAGACCGCCGACCGACAGCGCGGTGATGGCCGCGCCGCGCGCTTGCCCGAGCAACAGCGTGGATTGCGGGTTGACGTTGACGAACACCTTTTCGATGGCGGCCTGATCGGGCCGGTAGGTGTCGACGAGTTCCGCCACGCTCTCGAAGATGATGCGCAGCCGCGCGGGCAACGTGCCTTCGCCGGTACGAATGACGCCGCTCGTCACATATTGGAGACGGTTGCCGTGCTTTTCGAGTACGCCAAAGCCGGTGACGCGCAGTCCGGGGTCGATGCCAAGAATTCTCATGCGGGAGCCAGTGACCGGCGCGTGACGCCGATGGGGGCGGAAAAACCAATATGGTCCGTATTCTGGCACAGGCGTGCGTGGGCGTTGCCGAAACCGGCGGCAGCGGCGCGGGAGGGATGTTTTGGCGGGCGAGACGCAACGAGGCACCCGCCTCGGAGGCGGGGCGGCGGGCAGGCGAGGGCAAGGCGCGGGGTGCGAGCCCCCGCCGAACGGGATCGCGTCGATTTGCCGCAGCGCGCCCGGCTGGTCCGGCGCGAGGGTGCGTCTCGCGATGTGACGGATTGTTGTACATTGCTTGCTGTTCAAAATATTCGACGGCCTGCGTGCGGGCCGCCCCGTCCCCGATGCTCTGGATCAAAGCGTTTCATATCGTTTTCGTCGCCTCGTGGTTCGCCGGTCTGTTCTATCTGCCGCGCATCTTCGTCAACCTGGCGATGGAGAGCGATCCCGCGGCCACGCAACGTCTTCTGCTCATGGCGCGCAAGCTCTACCGCTTCATGACGATCCTCGCGGTGCCCGCGCTCGCCTTCGGTCTGATTCTCTGGCTGTACTACGGCATCGGTCGTCACGGCGGCTGGTTGCACGCCAAGCTGCTGATCGTGGTGCTGCTGCTCGGCTATCACCATGCCTGCGGCCGCCTGTTGCGCAAGTTCGAGACCGGGCGCAATACGCACTCGCACCGCTGGTATCGCTACTTCAACGAATTCCCGGTGCTCGGGTTGCTGGGCGCGGTGATCCTCGCCGTGGTCAAGCCGTTCTGATGCGCCACGTCGGTGGCGGGAGTGTCGTCACCGATGCGTTGCGTCGGCATAGGGCCCTGCGTCGTGCTCGGCGTCGCATGCTGTCTCGTTCGACGCCCGATTCGTCGTAGTGCCTGTCGTGTTACCCGTGTTGTGACCCATTTCGCGCGCCGATAGGGCGCGATTCACCGACTGTCGAGAGGAGTCTGACGTGAGCCTGACCTGCGACTACTTTGTGTCACCGCCGTCGCCTTACGTGTATCTGGGGCACGCGCGGTTTATCGACCTCGCGCGCCGCTACGACGTGCAGATTCAACTCAAGCCGATGGACCTGGGGCGCGTCTTCGCCGGCTCCGGCGGTCTGCCGCTGGCCAAGCGCGCGCCGCAGCGACAGGCGTATCGCCTCGTCGAGCTGGCGCGCTGGTCGAAATATCTCGGCATGCCGCTCAATCCCCAGCCGAAGTTCTTCCCTGTCGCGGGCGACCCGGCGGCGCGGCTGATCGTGGCGACGCAACTGGCGCTAGGCACGGACAAGGCGCTGGCGCTGACGGGCGCCATTTCGAAGGCGCTCTGGGTCGAGGAGCGCAACATTGCCGACGATGCCACGCTGCAGGCGATTGCCGACGCGCTGAAGTTCGACGGCAAGTCGCTGCTTGCAGCGTCCAACGGGGCGAGCGTGCAGGCCGCCTACGACGCCAATACCGAGGAAGCGGCGAGTGGCGGCGTATTCGGCGCGCCGTGGTTCGTCTTCGAGGGCCAGCCCTATTGGGGGCAGGACCGTCTCGATTTTCTCGAGCGTGCGTTCGCCGAGGCCCGTGGCGCGTAATCGTACCGTCGCGACGTGGGAATCCCGCCGTCGCGTCGCTGTGATGTTTTCTTAGTGGTGCGGTAGTGTCGCAACGGCGTGATGCCGTGATGCCGTCATGCCGTGATGCCGTGAGGCCGCCGCGTGCCGGTCGCGCCGAGCGGGTCTGCCGGCCATGTCGCCCGTGGCGTTCGGCGGCAATCTTCCCCAGGAGTGAACACGATGAGTCGTGCGGAAGTGGTGTTGTACAAGGGCGTCCCTCCGGATGTGCGGGCCCGTTTGGCCGAGGCGTTCTCGCTCACGGAATTCGATGGTGTGAACGATGGGAATCGCGCCGCGTTCATGGCGGCGCTCGGCCGTGCGGACGGTGCCATCGGCGTTGGCCTGAACGTCGGGCCCGCGTTGCTCGATGCGGCGCCCCGGCTCAAGGCGTGGGCGACCATTTCGGTGGGCTACGATCAGTTCGACGTGGCCGATCTCACGCGCCGCGGCATCGTGCTCACGAATACGCCCGACGTGCTCACCGAGACGACGGCGGATACCGTCTTCTCGCTGATCCTGTCGAGCGCGCGACGCGTGGTCGAGCTCGCCGAGCTGGTGAAGGCAGGCGGCTGGAAGGCAAGTCTGGGCGAAGCGCATTTCGGCACCGACGTGCACGGCAAGACGCTGGGCATCGTCGGCATGGGGCGCATCGGCGGCGCCGTGGCGCGCCGCGCCGCGCTCGGCTTCGGCATGAAGGTGCTGTACAGCAACCGATCGCGCAACGAGGCCGCGGAAGCGGCCTACGGCGCCGAACATCGGGCGTTGCCCGACTTGCTCGCGCAAGCCGACTTCGTCGTGACGCTCGTGCCGCTCTCGCCTGCGACGGAGCGCCTGATCGGGGCGAACGAGTTTGCGCAAATGAAGCGCGGGGCGATCTTCATCAACGCGGCGCGCGGCAAGGTGATCGACGAAGCGGCGTTGATCGGGGCGCTCGCGTCGGGACATTTGCGCGCCGCAGGCCTGGATGTCTTCGAACGAGAGCCGGTGGCGGTCGATTCACCGCTGCTGACAATGAAAAATGTGGTGGCGCTGCCCCACATTGGCTCCGCCACGCACGAGACGCGCCATGCAATGGCGTCGTGCGCCGCCGACAACCTGATCGCCGCGCTCGGCGGCGGGTCGCTGCGCAATGCGGTCAACCCGCAGGCGCGGCAAGGCTGAATACTCGATCCGGCGTGATCCGCCGTAGACCGGCGTAACCCGGCGTAACCCGGCATGACCCGGAATCCGACGGCCGCATTCGCCGCCGGCATCTCGACGGCAAGCGCGCAAACGCGAAGGGCTGAGTTTCGTGCAATACGAAACCCAGCCCCGCGGGCACGACGCGCGCTTCCAGCGCCCTGCGTTCAGATCATCGGCTTCGCGACTTTTCAGGTGCCGCCGCGCGCCGTGGATGGCTTGCCGTCGATCCCGGTGCGACGCCGGTTGATCACTTCCTTCGCGCGCGCGAGTTGCGACGGCAGGCGGTCGCCCAGGCGCAATGCCATGCCCACCGCCAGCACATCGCCGATGGCCAGATGCGAGATGCGCGACGTGAGCGGCGAATACACGTCCGTGTCTTCATCGACGTCCGCGAACAGCGCCACGCTCGCCTGACGCGCAAGCGGCGAATTGCTGTGCGTGATCGCGATCACGCTGGCGCCGGCCGCGCGCGCGAGCCCGACGGCTTCGAGCAGATCCTGCGTGCGCCCCGTGTTGGAGATCGCCACGACCACATCGCCTTCGCCGAGCAGCGCGGCGGACATGCCGTAGACGTGCGGGTCGTTGTAGGCCACCGAGGGCACGCCGAGACGGAAGAACTTGTGCTGCATGTCCTGCGCGGCGATGCCCGACGCACCCGCGCCGTAGAACTCGATGCGGCGCGCGCGGGCGAGCAGATCGATGGCTTGCCCGATGCTGTCGGGCGAGAGATTGTTGCGCACCTGCATCAGGCTGCCGATGGTGCGATCGAGCACCTTGCCGGCAATGCCGGGCACCGGCTCGTCGGGCCGCACGTCGCGGTGCACGAACGGCACGCCCTGGGCGATGCCCTGCGCCAGGCGGATCTTGAATTCCCGGTACCCGCTGCAACCGACCGCCTGGCAAAAGCGCGCGATCGTCGGCTGGCTCACGTTGGCGCGCTCGGCGAGTTCGTTCATCGACAGGTCGACGACTTCGCGCGGCGCGTCGAGCACGTAGGTCGCGAGCTTGCGCTCGGACGGACGCAACTGGGTCAGCGTGGCTTCAATTCGGTTCAGCATGGCAGGCACCAACAAAAGCAGGCGCGTGAGACGTTGGAACGTCGCCACGCGCCATTTCCCCGTTTCGCCGTGAGGTCGAGCGCCGTCTGGGCGCGCGGCGGGTCCGGCGTCTGGCGACCACTATAGCACCCGTGCGGCGTGGCGCCGCACCGTATCCCGACGCGGAATTCCGTCGGCATTGCCCTGAAGTTGTACAAAAACTACATAAATTTGCAATTTCATATTGTGGATGTTTATTTCTCAATACGGCAAAAAGATAGGTAAATACAAGAAAATAATCGGTAAAACCCCGAATGCGGATGGCTTTTGATTGATGGTGTGTAGAATTTCTACTAAACTCCGCTCCCAATCGCCCCTACCCTGAGTGCATCGCACCGCCCCATCGGCATGACGTCTGAGCAAACGAAGCCCCTGCACCCGGCCGTGATGGCCGTTACGGCGCGCATTGCGGCGCGCAGTCGTGACAGCCGTGCGGCTTATCTCGCCCGCATCGACGCGAGCGCTGGCCGCTTTCCGCAGCGTGGCGCGCTGTCCTGCGCGAACCTGGCGCACGGTTTCGCCGCCATGCCCGCCAACGACAAGCTGATGCTGCGCGAGCAGCGTCGCCCGAACGTTGGCATCGTCACGGCGTACAACGACATGCTCTCGGCGCACCAGCCGTACGAGCAGTACCCGGCGCGCCTGCGCGAAGCGGCCCGCCGGCTGGGCGCCACGGCGCAGGTCGCGGGCGGCGTGCCGGCCATGTGCGATGGCGTCACGCAGGGCAATGCGGGCATGGAGCTGTCGCTGTTCTCGCGCGAGGTCATCGCGATGAGCACGGCCGTGGCACTCTCGCACAACATGTTCGACGCCGCGCTGATGCTCGGCGTCTGCGACAAGATCGTGCCGGGCCTCGTTATCGGCGCGCTGCAATTTGGCCATTTGCCGACGATTTTCGTGCCGGCCGGCCCGATGGCCAGCGGCCTGTCGAATGACGACAAGGCGAAGATCCGGCAGTTGTACGCGACCGGCAAGGTTGGGCGCGACGCGCTGCTCGACGCCGAATCGAAGGCGTATCACAGCGCCGGCACCTGCACGTTCTACGGCACCGCCAACAGCAACCAGCTGCTCATGGAAATCATGGGCCTGCATCTTCCCGGCGCGGCGTTCGTGCACCCACACACGCCCTTGCGCGACGCGCTCACCGACGCGGCCCTGGCGCGCGTGCTGGCCATCGGCGCGGACACGGCCGAGTACACCCCCATCGGCCATGTGGTCGACGAGCGGGCCGTCGTCAACGGCATCGTCGGCCTGCTGGCCACGGGGGGCTCGACCAATCACACGCTGCACCTCGTGGCCATGGCGCGTGCCGCGGGCATCGTCATCGACTGGGACGACTTCGACGCGCTGTCGGCCGTGGTGCCCCTCATGGCGCGCGTCTACCCGAACGGCAAGGCCGACGTGAACCACTTTCACGCGGCCGGCGGCATGGGCTTCCTGATCGGCGAACTGCTCGACGCGGGACTGCTGCACGCCGATGTGCGGACCGTGGCCGGCCCGGGCCTGGCGCGCTACCGTGCCGAACCGTGGCTCTCGCCCGAGGGGCTGGCGTGGCGCGCAGGGAGCGCCTACAGTGGTGATCGTGACGTGTTGCGCGGTCATGCCGAGCCGTTCGCCGCCGATGGCGGACTGCGGCTCATGCACGGCAATCTGGGGCGCGGCGTCATCAAGGTGTCGGCGGTCAAGCCGGAACATCGGCGCGTGGCCGCAACGGCGCGCGTATTTACTTCGCAGGAAGCGGTTCAGGCCGCGTTCGATGCAGGCGAACTGCATCGCGACGTGGTCGTGGTGCTGCGTGGCCAGGGGCCGCGCGCGAATGGCATGCCCGAGCTGCATCGCCTTACCCCGCTGCTGGGCGTCTTGCAGGATGAAGGGTTTGCCGTGGCGCTCGTGACCGACGGCCGGATGTCCGGCGCGTCGGGCAAGGTGCCGGCCGTGATTCATGTGTCGCCCGAGGCTGCCGCCGACGGCCCGCTCGGCCGGGTGCGCGACGGCGATCTGATCGTGCTGGATGCGAACGCAGGCATGCTGCACGCGGAAGTGGCCCCGCACGCATGGTCGGCGCGCGAGGCGGCGCCGGTGCCGGTCTCGGGTGACGACACCGGACGTCTGCTCTTCGGTCACATGCGCGCCGCCGTCGGCGCGGCGGAGACCGGCGCTTCCGTGTTCTTCGGTACCGAGTGACGTGCGGGGCACGTCGCTGCATTCAAGGAAAACGTAATGGACATCAATGACATCGTTCGTGCCGGCCCCGTGGTTCCGGTGCTCCAGTTCGACAACATCGAGCAGGGCGAGCAGGTCTCGCGCGCGCTGCTTGCCGGCGGCGTACGGGTGCTCGAGATCACGCTGCGGACCCCGGCGGCGATGGACGTCATTCGCCATGTGGCCGGGCTGTCCGACGAACTGATCGTGGGCGTGGGCACGCTTACGCGCCCGGAAGAGATGGCGCGGGCCGTGGCCGCGGGCGCACGCTTTGGCGTCTCGCCCGGTTACACGCCCGCGCTGGGCGCGGCCGCCAGGGCGGCCGGCCTGCCGCTGCTGCCCGGCGTGGTCACGCCGTCCGACATTCTCGCGGCGCTGGCCGACGGCTACGACACGGTGAAGTTCTTCCCGGCCGAGCCGTCAGGCGGCGTGCCGATGCTCAAGGCGCTTTACGGCCCCTTCCGTGACGTGCGGTTCTGCCCGACGGGCGGCATCAGCGCGGAGTCGGCGCCGTCGTACCTGGCTCAGCCGAACGTGGTGTGCGTGGGCGGTTCGTGGTTGACGCCCAAGGCACTCGTCGACGCGAAGGACTGGGATGGCATTACGCGCCTGGCCCGCGCCGCGAGCGCGCTGCCGCGCGGCTGATGAGCGGCTGACGAGCGGCGCGAATCGACCCGCTGCATCGATGTATCGAATAACAGGAAGCAGGATTCCAATAATCGGGCGCAAGCCCCTCGGGCATTCGCCCAACTAGCCAAACGAGGAGACTCCCCCATGGTCGCGGTGCAAGGCAACTTGCTGCTGGTGTACGCGCTTGTCGCGGTAATCGCGCTGATTCTGCTGATCGCGCGCTTCAAACTGAATCCGTTCATCACGCTGATCGTCGTCTCGCTGGTGCTCGGGCTGGCCGTGGGCATGCCCATGGGCGGCATCGTCAAGGCGTTCGAGACGGGCGTGGGCAACACGCTGGGGCACATCGCGCTCGTGGTGGGGCTTGGCACGATGCTCGGCAAGATGATGGCCGAGTCCGGCGGGGCGGAGCGCATTGCGCGCACGCTCATCGGATTCTTCGGTGAGAAGAACGTGCATTGGGCGATGGTCGTGATCGCGTTCATCGTCGGTCTGCCGGTGTTTTTCGAGGTCGGCTTCGTGCTGCTCATTCCGATCGCCTTCAACGTGGCCAAGCGCACCGGCACGTCGATGGTGCTCGTGGGCATTCCGATGGTCGCGGGCCTGTCGGTCGTGCACGGTCTGATTCCGCCGCACCCGGCGGCGCTGCTGGCCGTGACCGCCTACAACGCCGACATCGGGCACACCATCATGTACGCCCTGATCGTGGGCATTCCGACGGCGGCCATCGCCGGTCCGCTGTTCGCGAAGCTCATGGCGCGCCACGTGGTGCCCAACCCGGACAATCCGCTGCTTGCGCAATTCGTCGAGGCCGATCGTCCGATGGACCGTCTGCCGGGTTTCGGCATCACGCTGTTCACGATCCTGCTGCCGGTCATCCTGATGCTGCTCGGGAGCTGGGCCGACCTGATCTTCGCGCCTAAGACGTTCGCCAACGACTTCCTGCGCCTGATCGGCAACTCGGTGATGGCGCTGCTCATCGCCACGCTGGTGAGTTTCTTCACGTTCGGCAAGCAGCGCGGCTTCAATCGCGACCAGATCCTGAAGTTCACGAACGAGTGTCTCGCGCCCATCGCCACGATCACGCTGGTGGTGGGAGCCGGTGGCGGTTTCGGGCGTATCCTGATGGACAGCGGCGTGTCGAAGGCGATCGTCGATGTGGCCAACAATGCCCACCTCTCGCCGCTGCTGCTGGGCTGGCTGGTGGCCGTGCTGATCCGTATCGCGACGGGCTCGGCCACGGTGGCCATGACCACGGCGTGCGGCATCGTCGCCCCGATCGCGGCCGCCGCGGGTGCCACGGTGAAGCCGGAGCTCATGGTGCTCGCCACGGGCGCGGGATCGCTGATCCTCTCGCACGTGAACGACGGCGGCTTCTGGCTGGTGAAGGAATATTTCAACATGACCGTGCCGCAGACCTTCAAGACCTGGACGGTTTGCGAGACGATCATTTCGGTAGTGGCGTTGCTGCTCACGCTTGGCCTCTCGACGGTGGTCTGAGGTCGCGATGCAGGGCGGGCAACACCGGCAACACGCCGACGCAAGTCGGCAGGTGACAAGGAGGCGAGCCATGATCGTCGTGGTGATGGGCGTATCGGGCAGCGGCAAGAGCACGGTCGGGCAGAGGCTGGCCGACCGGCTGGGCTGCGGTTTTTCGGACGCGGATTCGTTTCACAGCCCCGCGAACATCGAGAAGATGCGCCGCGGCGAGGCGCTCAACGACAACGATCGTGCGCCGTGGCTTGCGGCGATCCGTGAAGCGATCGTGGCGCGCCGGCTGGCGGGGCGTCATCACGTGTTCGCCTGCTCGGCACTGCGCTCGCGCTATCGCGACGTGCTCGGCGAGCACGACGGCGACGTGGTGTTCGTCTACCTGAAGGGCGCCCCCGAGGTGATCGGCGAGCGGCTGGCGTCGCGCTCGGGGCATTTTTTCGACCCTGCCTTGCTGCAAAGTCAGTTCGACACGCTGGAAGAACCGCGCGACGCGCTGATCATCGACATCCGTGAATCGCCCGACGCCATCGTCGAGACGCTGCTGCACAAACTCGCCGCCTGCCCGGGCGGCGCGCCGCTGATGTCGGCCGGCGCGGCACGCGTACAATAGCGGTTTATTCCCTGCGCCGGCACGTCATGTGCCGGCCGTACGCATCGAAATGGCTTCCTTCGAATTCTTCGCGCCCTGTCCTCGCGGACTGGAAGAGGCGCTTGCCGCCGAACTGGCTGAACTGGGCCGTCTGGCGCCCGTCTCGGTGGGCAAACAGGTGCCCGGTGGCGTGCATTTCGCCGGTCCGTGGGCGGCCGGCATGGCGGCCAACCTGCATTCGCGCATTGCAAGCCGCGTGCTGCTGCGCGTGGCCCAGCAGGGCTACCGCACCGAACAGGACATTTACGCCTTCGCGCTGTCGCAGCGCTGGGAAGACTGGTTCGGCTATCAGCAGACGTTGCGTGTGGACGTCACGGGCATCAAGGCCCCGGTGCGCAGTCTCGAATTCGTCACGCTGCGCATCAAGGACGCCGTTTGCGACCGTTTGCGCGAGAAGACCGGCGCGCGCCCGAACATCGATACCGCCCAACCCGACGTGCGCGTGTTCGCGTTCCTGACGGCGACCGACGTCACGCTCTATCTCGATACCTCCGGCGAAGCGTTGTTCAAGCGCGGCTGGCGCCTGGACAAGGGCGCCGCCCCGCTGCGCGAGAACCTCGCTGCCGGGATCCTGCGACTGGCCGGCTGGCGCACGGACACGGCCGCCGACATGGTGCTCTACGACCCGATGTGCGGCAGCGGCACGTTTCTCGCCGAGGCCGCGCAGATCGCGTTGGGCGTGCCGGCAGGTGCCGGACGACGTTTCGGTTTCGAGAAGCTCAAGGGTTACGACATCACGGCCTGGCAAACGCTGAAAGTGCAGGCGATGGACGCGCAGCGCGACGCGCGCGTGCGCGGTGTGCCCCCGACCATCTTCGGCAGCGACATTTCCGGCGACATGCTGGTCAAGGCACGCGCGAATCTGGAGCGCGCTGGCGTAGGCGACATCGGCCTGAAACAGGTGGACGCCCGCGACATGTCGCCGCCGGTGGATCGGCCGGGCATCATCGTGGCCAACCCGCCGTACGGCGAACGTATCGAAGTGCGCGGCCGACGCCCCTCGCGCGATGCCGACGATGGCGATTCGCCCGACGTGCAGGGCAATCGCGGCGGTTTCCAGCGTAATCAGCCCGATGGCGTCGACGCGGCGTTCTTCCGCGCGTTCGGCGACGTGCTCAAGCAACGCTTTACCGGGTGGAGCGCATTTCTGCTGACCGCCGACATGAGCCTGCCGGGGCAAATGCGTCTGCGCGAATCGCGACGCACGCCGCTGTACAACGGCGCACTCGAATGCCGCCTTTTCCGTTTCGACCTGATCGCGGGCTCGGTGCGCAAGCGCGAGGGCAAGGCGGACGAAGGCGCGCCGCAGGCGTAAGCCCCGCCATCGCTCCGGCGTCACGAAAAAGACCGGCCACTGGCCGGTCTTTTTCGTGGTCCTTTGCCTGACGCTTTGGCGCACGCGATCATGCGTGCCGCGAGAGCAGAAAGCGTCGCAGAATGCCGTGCGAATAGTGGCTGGCCACTTCGCGCAGAAAGCGCGGAAAGTCGACGTGCGCATCGTCGTCGGCGGCATCGGACAATGTTCGCATCACCGCGAACGGCACCCCGTACTCATGGCACACCTGCGCCACGGCGGCGCCTTCCATTTCGACGGCAAGCGTTCGGGGCAGGGCGTCGCGCAGGCGCGTGACTTCCGCCGCGCTGGAGACGAACCGGTCGCCGCTGGCGATCTGTCCCACATGAACGCGCGGTGCATGCATGTGCCACTGTGCGCGCAGCGACGCCGGCACCTCGTCGGCCATGTCGGTGGCCAGCCACTCGCGGGCGGCCTGCGCGAGCGCGTCGCGCAGGGGCGCCTCGGCGTCGAACGCATGGCGTCCGAGCAGCGGAATCTCGAACCGGGGGAAGATGGGGCTGGCGTCCATGTCGTGCTGCACGAGCGTGTCGGCGACCACCACATCGCCGACAGACAGGCCATGCGCGAGGCCGCCCGCCACGCCGGTGAACACGATTTCGCCGACATCGAAGCGATGGATCAGGGCTGCCGTGGTCGCCGCGGCCGCCACCTTCCCCACGCGGGCAAGCACGATGACACAGTCGTGACCGTGCAGGGTTCCGACGTGGTAGTCGCGCATGCCGACATGCTCGACATGCGCCCCGGGGGCCATCTCGGCGAGCAGATCGGCGATTTCTTCATGGAGTGCGGCGACGATGCCGAGGGTCATGGCGCGGTCTCGGAGGACAATGAGAAGCGCGCATTGTAGCGCGGGGCTGCCGTGGCAGCCCCGCATCGGGTCAAGCGAGAGCGGCCAGGCCGCAAGCGATCATTCGACTGCCTTGACCATCTCCTCGACGACCTTCTTCGCGTCGCCGAACACCATCATGGTCTTGTCGAGATAGAACAGTTCGTTATCCAGACCGGCGTAGCCGGCAGCCATCGAGCGCTTGTTCACGATGATCGTCTTGGCCTTGTACGCCTCGAGAATCGGCATGCCCGCGATCGGGGACTGCGGATCGTTCTTCGCGGCAGGGTTCACCACGTCGTTCGCTCCAAGCACCAGCACCACGTCCGTCTGCCCGAACTCGCCGTTGATCTCGTCCATCTCGAGCACCTGGTCGTACGGCACCTCGGCCTCGGCCAGCAGCACGTTCATGTGTCCCGGCATGCGGCCCGCGACCGGGTGAATCGCGTAGCGCACGTTCACGCCCTTCTCCACCAGCTTGTCGGTCAGCTCCTTGAGGGCGTGCTGGGCGCGCGCCACGGCGAGGCCGTATCCCGGCACGATCACCAGCGATTCGGCGTTGCTCATGAGGAACGCGGCGTCGTCGGGCGAGCCCGACTTGACCGGGCGTTGCTGCTGCTCGCCGCCGGCGGCGCTCGCGCCTGGCGCCGCGCCGAAGCCGCCGAGGATCACGTTGAAGAACGAGCGGTTCATCGCGCGGCACATGATGTACGACAGAATCGCGCCCGAGGACCCCACCAGCGATCCCGCGATGATGAGCATCGGATTGTTCAGCGAGAAGCCGATCCCCGCGGCCGCCCAGCCCGAGTAGGAGTTCAGCATCGATACGACCACCGGCATGTCCGCGCCGCCGATCGGGATGATGATGAGCACGCCGAGCACGAAGGCGATGGCCGTCATCAGGATGAACGGCAGCCAGCTTTGCGACAGGAAGAAGATCACGCCGAAGCCGATCATCGCGATCGCGAGCAGCAGGTTCACGGTGTGCTGCCCCGTGAACTGTACCGGCGCGCCCTGGAACAGTCGGAACTTGTACTTGCCCGAGAGCTTGCCGAAGGCGATGACCGAGCCCGAGAACGTGATCGCGCCCACGAACGTGCCGATGAACAGCTCGATGCGGTTGCCCGGCGGCAGCAGCGTCTCGCCCGCCGGCACGATGCCGAATGCAGCCGGCTCCGCCACGGCGGCCACCGCGATGCACACAGCCGCCAGACCGATCAGCGAGTGCATTGCCGCGACCAGCTCCGGCATCTTCGTCATCTCGACCTTGCGGGCGACGAACGCGCCGATGCCGCCACCGACGACCAGCCCAGCCAGAATCAGCGCAAGTCCGGAATAGTTGCCGCCCATCAGGCGACGGAGTTCGTAGATCAGCGCAATCGTGGTGACCGCGGCAATCGCCATCCCGATCATGCCGAACGCGTTGCCGCGCCGCGCCATCTTCGGATTCGACAGGCCCTTCAGTGCCTGAATGAAGCAGATCGACGCGACCAGATACAGCAGCGTGACGAGATTCATGCTCATTGCTTGTCCCCCTCGGCCGCTTTCGCCGGCTTGTCCTTTTTCTTGAACATCTCCAGCATGCGCTGCGTGACGAGGAAGCCCCCGAACACGTTCACCGCGGCCAGCGCCACGGCGACCACGCC